>JACIXD010000012.1 GCA_014360645.1 Actinomycetota bacterium
GATGTCATGGATGACATGCTTCATCTCCATTCCGTGCTCTCCATCGCCGACAGGGGAAGGGCGCCAGTCCGCAAGCTGGAGATGCCCACGAAGACCCAGGCCGAAGTCCTAAAGGCCCTGGGATACCAGGTGGACAAGCGTGGGGTCTTACAGCCTCTGAGCCGCTGATCACTATCCTATGCAGGCGTTTTACCGAGAGGAAACGGTTTATCTCTTAAATTCCTGTTGCAGTTTCAATTAATCGACGAAATGTTTCAATCTCCTGAACGGAGATTTTTCTTTTTCTACATTGCAATTGCAGGATGGGCGCCACATCATAATCTAGTTTCAATCTCCTGAACGGAGATTTTTCTTTTTCTACGCGGTAGTTGAGGCGGTCTACCACCCAGATATACGTACCGGTTTCAATCTCCTGAACGGAGATTTTTCTTTTTCTACTATTCTAGAAAGGTCTTCATGTTTACCACGCAAGCGCCCGTTTCAATCTCCTGAACGGAGATTTTTCTTTTTCTACTAGTATTAGAAACGCCGCGGCATTGTTAAGAGATGAGGTTTCAATCTCCTGAACGGAGATTTTTCTTTTTCTACTATCTATATCCTGGCCTCGGAGCGCATCGCTCCGGGCTGTTTCAATCTCCTGAACGGAGATTTTTCTTTTTCTACCAATAACTGCGCTAATTCGGCGGCAGTCAATAGTTTTTGTTTCAATCTCCTGAACGGAGATTTTTCTTTTTCTACCAACAAAAAACCTCCAGGCCGGGTCATGGCCTGGAAAGTTTCAATCTCCTGAACGGAGATTTTTCTTTTTCTACGAGGAAGAGATAGAACGCATCCTTGAGGATATGAGCATCGTTTCAATCTCCTGAACGGAGATTTTTCTTTTTCTACAACGGGTATGCCGTCAGGGCGACATCTATTTCCGCCCGTTTCAATCTCCTGAACGGAGATTTTTCTTTTTCTACTCCAGAACATCGCGGTGGCGCGGGAAGAGGAAGAGGATGTTTCAATCTCCTGAACGGAGATTTTTCTTTTTCTACCTCGATATTACGAGGATGGATCGATTGGTTGGGGAGAGAGTTTCAATCTCCTGAACGGAGATTTTTCTTTTTCTACACGTAAGGAAGCCCGCTATCTGTCCCGCCTACACCATCGGTTTCAATCTCCTGAACGGAGATTTTTCTTTTTCTACCAGGGTAACCAGGACCGCTCCCCGCGGTCCAGCGAGGTTTCAATCTCCTGAACGGAGATTTTTCTTTTTCTACCGCCATCATCCGCGTCCACCTACTCTCGGAGACTGCCGCCGTTTCAATCTCCTGAACGGAGATTTTTCTTTTTCTACGGAGGAATTCTTGCGCGGGGATGAATTGATCGGGATATGTTTCAATCTCCTGAACGGAGATTTTTCTTTTTCTACACGGTTCCCCTGCCGGAGCGGTGGCCACCTTCGACCCCCGGTTTCAATCTCCTGAACGGAGATTTTTCTTTTTCTACATTGATATCAATGACAAACTCCAGGCGGAAAAACTGTACCGCGTTTCAATCTCCTGAACGGAGATTTTTCTTTTTCTACCTGAGGGATGCGAGTATGGGGAGGTGCATAGTAAGTGTCGTTTCAATCTCCTGAACGGAGATTTTTCTTTTTCTACGAGAAAAAAATGATTTATGTCGATTTTGTCACGATAAAGTTTCAATCTCCTGAACGGAGATTTTTCTTTTTCTACCCTAGAAGGTGGTTATGGGAGGAAGGAAGGAGGACGGGGAGTTTCAATCTCCTGAACGGAGATTTTTCTTTTTCTACTGACTGAAAGGGTGCTCCAAATAAAACACGAATACGTGGTTTCAATCTCCTGAACGGAGATTTTTCTTTTTCTACCCGGCAAGAGGATTTATCGGCAGGGCGATATCTATTTCCGGTTTCAATCTCCTGAACGGAGATTTTTCTTTTTCTACATGGTGTCCCAATGTTGGCCCGTGCTAGGTTGGAGGTGGTTTCAATCTCCTGAACGGAGATTTTTCTTTTTCTACTCGCAGATATGCACGTAAGTATGCATGAGCTTGTCAGGTTTCAATCTCCTGAACGGAGATTTTTCTTTTTCTACCCGGATATGACCTTCATTGTGCCACGCCTCACAATCTGGTTTCAATCTCCTGAACGGAGATTTTTCTTTTTCTACCTGGTATTGAGCCGGAGGTTCTCAACGAGCTCCTCGATTGGTTTCAATCTCCTGAACGGAGATTTTTCTTTTTCTACAAGATTTCTGGACAGAGTAAATAGCAAAACTAGGAAGGTTTCAATCTCCTGAACGGAGATTTTTCTTTTTCTACTTGGAGGCTCTCCTGAAGAAGCGTGCATGATTAGCATGGTTTCAATCTCCTGAACGGAGATTTTTCTTTTTCTACCTGGGTAATGGTGGAATAATTAAAGAGAGGTTGTGATGGTTTCAATCTCCTGAACGGAGATTTTTCTTTTTCTACGCTTCACGAATTTTACCTCATTTTAAAAGGTACTTTGTGCGAAATCGCGACGATCCAAGATCAATGCCCATGATCGTATCTCCATTTCCCCGCTGTAATGACCTTCAGATGACTTTAACTGATGTCAGAAACATACCTTGAGCTGGATTTTTGCATCATCGCGGCCTGGAATAACAGCCTTGCGACGACCCCCGAGGTTTCCGGTCTCCTCGGAGGTCGTCGCAAGCCCTCCACTTCAAATCCTACGCTTCAAGATGCATGGTGTGCCTCAGAGGTTGAGCAACAACATGTGATGGGTAGGGCTCAATACCTCGCAAATATAAAGGCGTCAGCCAGGCAAACGGCGGAATACACGCCCTCGAACGCTATTCGGCTTTCAAGGTACTCGCATGCAACGCTTACAAACGGCCGCATGAAAGGAGTGCTCTAGGCTCCTTTTAAACAGTATATCACGGCTTCCGGTCATGCCACGTAGATGTCCACGTCATGCGAGAAAACCCCTTCGCCCATGATCTCGCTTCTCTCCACGCATGACTGGCAGATCTTATAAAAGCGCACCAGGGCCTCGTTGTCCGAGATTATCTCCTCCAGCGCTTCCTTCATCTCATGGTATTTCCCCTCGCTGAGCACGCATTCGAACACGCTCAGCTGCACGTGGTCGCCGTAGTTCTTGAGCTCGTTACAGACCTTCGTCCGCACGCGGTCATTGGGGATATCGTAGACGACGACCACGAAATGCCTGACCTGCATGGGTCGCTCCTAACGGGATAGGTAGGGGCGGTAGGGTTTGCGGCCCTGCAGGTCCGCCACCAGCCTGCGAGCCTGCAGTTGGAAGGCCACCAGGTGATTCACCGGGTTGTCGCGGTCCGGGTGCTTGAACTCCCCGTAGAGCCTCTGGTTGTATTGGGCCACGAACTCCTTTAGGGCCTTCTCGCTCAGGAAGACCGAACCGTCCTTCTCACGGAAGTCGCCACTATTCAGTATCCCTTTGTTTACACAGGTCAGGGCGAGCGAGTCCACCAGCTCGGGCCGCCATTCCTCCATAAGGTCCAGGGCGAGAGAAGGCCTGCCGTAGCGGTCGCCGTGGAGGAAGCCCTGGTAAGGGTCCAGGCCTGCCGATTCCAGGGCAGACCATATGTTGCTCAGCAGTAGGGAATAGCCGAAGCTCAGGAGGGCGTTGAAGGCGTCACGGGGCGGCCTGCGAGTCCTGCAAGGGAAGGCGAACTCCTCGGGCAGCAGTTCCCGCAGGGCGGAGAAATATACCGCTGAAGCGCGACCCTCCAGGCCTCGCACCTCATTCAGCGTATCCGCGCCGTGCAGTTCCGCGAGGCAATGCTTGAGCGCGTTTATGGGTTCCTCCATGCCAGTAAGCCCCCTGCGTCGGCGCTGGCGCTGGAGAATTATCCTTTGGTTGTGCACCTTGCCGTGCACGAAGCTCTTGGCAAGGTCGAGGCACCTGCACGCGTCTTCCGTGGCCAGGAACTGCAGGCGCCGCAGGGTACCGTGATTGGTGAAGCCCGGCCAGAGGTGGCCTTTCAGCCTCCCGCGCATGCTGAGGAAGGACACCCCGACGTTCGCCTTGAGCAGGTAGTCAAGGATGGGAACGGTGAAGGACACGTTCCCGTAGATGATAATCTGGTCCAGCTTGAAGCCGGGGATGTCCGAGATCACCTTGTCGTCTTTCTCGACGATGATCCGGGCACCCTTGCGCCTCAGTTTTGCTCCTTGTTCAAGTACATAAAGTATCGCCATCTTCAGTCCTCCTCGGGCAATCAATAATACGAACGTGGGAACGCCGTGTAACATGGGCCGGGGTGGATGCGCGGGCACCGCCGCAGGGACAGGGGGCCCCGGGCAGGGGCTGAGCGAGCGGGGGAGGGCAAGAAGAAGCAGGGAGCGCTCAATCGCGCATAGCCGGAATCCCGGGCACGGTCACGCCGCCGGTAACTCGGGCGTGGTGCCGAAGCGGACCTGCCCCATGCCCATGGTGGTCTTCATTCCCAGCCCGGAATACTCGCAGAAGCGCGCCAGGAGATGCATGGCCCGGCGCAGGTCCTCGTCCTCGGTGCCCAGGATATACTCACAGCGGCCCACCACGCCCACATGGCGGAAGCGGTCGAAATGCAGGATATGGGTGGAAAGGCTGAAGCGCGAGGGCTGCACGTATCTTTCGGCCAGCTCGTGCAGGTTCGTGCCGAGGTCGACGCGGGATATGGCCGACCATGCCCGGTTGGCGCTCTGCCACACCAGCCGGGGCAAGGGGAAGAGCATGTTGCGCCCGCCGCTCCGGAAAGCGGTCGGGGTCACGAACCTCAAGGTCAGCTTGCGCGGTGGCGGCTTCCTCTGCACTATGCACTCGCGGTAGAGGTCATCTGCGTCCACCGCGCCGGCTCGGGTTCCCGCCACGATGAGCTCGGCCTCGCCCAGCCGGAGGGGGCGCCCCTCCATCCCAGGGAGGATCTCCTCCACCCACAAGCGGGCTAAGCTCTCCTCGAGCATGGTGAAGCGCAGAGTGTAGCACTTTCCGGCGCCCAGCCTTAGCCTGCCCTGGCCGAGCGACTCCATCTCGCCCATGAGAGTGGAGACGGTGTACGGCTTGGGCGGCTTCATGTCGTGCAGGCGTGCGGACAACGCCTCGTCCGCCTCTCTCACCAGGTCAAGGAAAACGGCGTTCAAGCGCTGTCCGCCCCCCGCGGATATCTCCATCGTGTCCGGTGCCATCAGGTCAAGGCACGACTCCAAAAGCAGGCTCAATGCCAGATCCCTCCTGAGCCATGGTTATCGCCGGTGACGGAGCCGAAAGCGCGGCAGAAGAGTCGGACCTGCCTAAATCCGGCCAGGACGCAGCCATTTATGCTCATGATCACTTCAGCTCACAGCCTTATGAAGTTGTGACGGTCCACGAGGTCGTCGAGGTCCTCGCCCATGATGTTGGCGAGGCGCCCGAGTACAAGGTACGCCTGCTGAGTGAACTCTTCCACGTTGCCGTCGGTGGCGCGCTTGTTGCCATGGATGAGGATCAGCTCGTTTCTCTTATCTACCGTCTTATGAAATCTCTTCAAACCATCGACGCCTTCTCTTCGCCAGAGTGGATCATCAAAGGCGGCGAGCAGGATGTGCCCGTGCATCATGCCCAGATCACGCGGCATCCTCACATAGTCGTTTCCGTAAACCTGCCGTGCAAAGTGCTCGTACCTGGCCTTTACCGCTTCAGGAACTAGTTCCCACCTGAGATTGTCGGTATCGAAGCCTTCCACGCCCTCCGATTCTATCTGTGCCAACCGCAGCTGCGAGACCAGCTCCAGGCAGCGGTAGATCCTCACCACCGCGTCGTCGGGCGCTCCCGCTAGCTCTCTCCGCGCCGCGTTGCAGTAGAGGTCGACCGCCAGGTGCAGCCCGAACTCGGGAGACCTCCTTAAGACCTTGAACAGGCTCTCTCCCCTTGCCTCTCGCGAGAGCGTCTCGAGGACCATCAGGTTGCTGTCCAACCCGTCCAGGTCCACCTCAAGCTCGAACCTTTTGGCGGATTCCCTTGCTTTTCGAAGCTCTTCGCATGCCCGCCTGAAGTGGAACCTGTCCCAGAGGGAATACCCACGGACGATCCTTTCGAGAGTCTCCACCCGCGTCGCCACGGAAAGCGCCCTCTTGCCCTGGATCTCTCCCCTGACCTCTCTCAACTTCTCCGCAGCCGCCTCGAAGCTCCCGGCGTTGAACAGGTCCAGGCACTGCCGGATCTTCAGCTCCCCCAGGGTGATGTAGGGGTTGGGCAGCTGGGTGAGGTATTCCGTGCCCGGCATGGGGGTCCTCAGCTCCGCGAGGTATTTCTCGTGGTCGACGTACAGGATGTCTATACCCAGGAAATTCGCCGCCGCCGCGGCCGCACTGACCATCGATTTCTTTCCCCCGGTATTGTCCAGGGCACAGCGCATCTCGCCCTCCCGCGACCACTCCTCCCAGCGCCTGCCGATCTTCTCGTATATATCCACCGGGTCGTCGGGATTCACCTTCTCGCGATCGTAGTGCACCTCGTGCCGGCGGAGAAAATCAACCTCCTGGATCACCCTGGACAGGTGCGCTTCCGTGTCGGCAGTGTAGATGAAGAACACCCTGGAAGGCCTGACCGCGTCAAGGGTGAGGATGAGGGGCTGGGGAGTCGTGCCCACGGTCATGATCAGGGCGTCGTACCTGTTCTTGAACTCGGTGCACTTGCGCCGGAATTCCCCGCGGATGAGCGGGAACAACTCATCCCAGTAGAGCTTATCGGCCTCTTCCTTGCGTCCTGATTCGTGCAGCTCCAACCACTTCTCGCGCAGAGCGTCTATCCTCTTTCCCCCCATTCAGCCGCCCTCCTCCTCAAAAGCACCTTCGCTCGTTCCATGCGATGCCCGCCATGCCCGCATTATAAACCAACCTTCTTCCGGCAGGCACGGCGCAGCCTCGCTTTGAGGCGGGAATAGCGCATGCGCAGGCTCTCCTCGCTTTGCCCCATCAGGCCGGCGATCTCGCTCCACGCCAAGCGTTGCTCTTCGCGCATGACGATCAGCCGCATCTCGTCGTCTTCGAGCGAGGCGAGCAGGCTGCGTGCGCACGCGTGCTCCTCCTCCCGCAGGCAGCACTCCTCCGGGCCCTCGTTCATGCCGGCGGCGTCGGCCAGTAGCTCATAGGCCAAGCTCCCATCCGCGCCCGCTTCCGCATCAGCGCCGTGGGGGTGGAGCTCCGCCTCGTGAAGGTAAAGCCTTTTCCTGCGCGCTTCCTTGCGGTGGTGGTCGATGGCCAGGTTCCTGGCTGTGGCCAGAAGGGAGTTACGGCAGTGGGCGCGGTCTTCCCAGCGAGGACCGGAGCTTTCCGCCCTGGAGAGCATCCTTTCCACCGCCCCGTGAAGGAGGTCTTCCTCCATGCCCTCGAGGGTGTAGGGGCTGTTCCTGATGATGCGCAGCAGGAAGAGTCGCTCCTCCCGGTAGACGGAAAAGAGCATCTCCAATCCGTCGTCGGGAAGGTCGCGGTCCTTCCAGGCCTTGCCGACCCCGGCCGGCGAGCTTTTCCTCTCGCGCATGCGATTACCTCCTTCTCAAGGAGGCACAAGGGCGCCTCCACTCGCCGCTTTCTCGCGGTAACCGCATGCTCTTCCCGCCCGCCGAGGGCGGTTTTCAAGGTCCAAGACGCAAACACGCCACTGTATCCGCAAAGGCGCCTCAATGGAGACGCCACTCGATACAGCGGCTCGTCAACGCCCGTATAAGAGCATTTCTTATATACCATGGTACAGGCAAAGCGTCAAAGGAGCATGCCGCTTTCCCGGGGCAGGCCGATGGCGCCTGACCGTGGCATCCCGGTGGGGTTTACGAGCTACTCTGCTGCGAGCCCCGTTGCCGTCGTCGCCACCCGTGATGGAATGCCAGTGCGGGAGATCGGCCAGAACCCGACGGTATACGCCCCAAGAATTTATTTACGGACACTTAACCTATATCACCCCCTTCCTTGATCGGCGCATCATTCTTCTTCCCCTGCCTCGTGACTCGCATGGATGGACAGCGTTCATCCGCAGCCGGCATTGGGTTCCCGGGTCGATGCGGCAGACGCCCTCGATGGAGGGAAGGGCTACATGGGCTTCGCGCCTTCATCGGGCCCACGTTCGGGCACCTCTTCCCTCCCTTCCGCTCGCCCAATAAATACCGATCCTGCACGAGTGGGCGCATATACGTCTCACGGAGGGACCGCTGCCCCGGCGCTATCAACACCTGCGTCCGCGGAAATAGGTCGCCCACAAAGATTACGATTCCATAGCGCAGATGTAACGGAAGATTATAAAGGTTCGCCGCGAGGCGGGCCCGTCACGGAAAGTCGTCACTTCCGACTACTTTCCTCGGTTGCGGGAAGACGCGCGTTACGTATTGCGGATATGGGCGTAAGTAAGGTTGGGAAGGCCTGATAGTTGGTGTCTCGGCCGGATATCCCAAGGCTGGACGAAGAGGCAGGCGGGATGGCCGGCCGCATTGGTATGCATGCAGGGTTGACAAATTTGGTTATAATATCGGTGACAAAATTCCAGGGTATGATATACAGCTTTTCAGCAGAGGCCTACCTGATCGAGGCTATGTTTGGGGGAGGATGAATTGTCACAATTCAAGGACTTGGTCATCGGTTCTTTACTGCACGACATTGGCAAACTCGTTCAGAGAGCCGATCCTAACCCGAGTTCCAAAACACACCAGCAATTCGGAGCCGATTGGCTTGAGGAGTTCGATTTTCTAAAAAAGTACAGCGCATATTCTCTTTGGCATCATACAAGGGAAGCTCGGCAAGAAAAGGTGCCACTTCTTATGGTTGTGAATGCCGCGGATATGTTAGCTGCAGGAGAGAGGACAAAACACGAGGAGGATGCCAAGACATCCTGGGAGAGAGAGATACCGTTGCTCTCCATATTCTCGAAGATACGGGTTGATGACGGTGACTCAGACCCCGGAGAAGCGTCTGTTTCCTCGCCGCGTTACTACCCCTTGAAACAGGCAGACACGGTGTTTTTCCCATGTCATCTGCATGACGAGATAAAAGGAACCCGCGAAGCCTATGCGGCCCTGTTGTCAGGCCTCGAAACGGATATCAGGGCTATCGAGCGCGCTTTTGGTGTCAATACCCTACTTGTTCTGCTCGAGAAATATCTGAGTTACGTACCCGGTGATACTAGGGTCGAGGGGGGAGCCCCGGAAAGAGACCCCGACATCAGCCTGTTCGACCACCTGAAGCTCACGGCGGCAATCTCTTCTTGCCTTTATGGATACATGATCGAAAAGCAGCCGGACGTGGACGGTTGGGACGAGGAATTCATCTATGATGCCGCGGAGAAACGTTATATTGTTCTCGACGCTGACCTTTCCGGTATCCAGCCCTTCATCTACAACATCTCCTCAAAAGGAGCCCTGAGGTCACTGCGGGCACGGTCGTTCTATCTCGAGATGGTGTGCGAGAACATCGCGAACAGGATACTGCACACATGCGGACTCGAAAGGGTGAACTTGATCTTCAGCGGTGGAGGCAGGCTGCGGTTGCTCATGCCCAACACCGAGAAAGCGAGAGAGGCGGCAAGGGAAACCGAGAAGGCAGCCAACGCGTTTTTCCGGGACGAGCTTTCGGGAAGTATCGGACTGAACGTAGCCTGGGAGGAGTTCGCCGGATTGGAGATGATGAGGAGCTCCGAGCAGGGTGGCGAAAGCCAGAGATCCTACAAGAAAGTGCTCGAGGACCTGCGCGTCAAGCTTGAGACGCGAAAGAAGGATAGGATCATTGATGAGCTGATCGAGCGCAGATTCGAGATGCTCGGGCCCTTCGAGCCCGGGGAAGACGAGTGCAGGATATGCCATTGCGAGAGCGACGAACTAGAGCCTTTGCGAGAGCATGCGGAGGGCGAAGAGCCGGTGCTTTCCTGCCCATTGTGCAGGGACCTATACGTTCTTGGCGGTAGCTTGAGGGGGCTTGAGAGGCTGTGGATGTCCGAGGACGAGGTGTCCGGCTATCACTCCTTGCGGCTGCCGTTCGGCCATCTTCTCTGGCCCAAAGATGAAGAAGCGAGTGAGCCCGAGGGAGGGTGGGGCATAGTTCTCGACAAAAGGTGGGATGCCGACTCATACCACTCACCAAATGATTATGGGTTGAGCTATCCCCACTACCGTGAGGGGGAAGATTTCGAGGACCTTGCGGAGAAATCCTGCGGAGCCCACTGGCTCGGCATACTGCGGATGGATGTCGACGACCTGGGAAGGATATTCGGCGGCGGTATTCCCGAGCAAGAGATGAGCTTCACCCGCATATCCGTGCTGTCTCGGCTGATGAACAACTATTTTAGGGAGGTCCTGCCCAGCGTCCTCAGAGGCGGCGCGGAGGGTTATGAAAACTTCACCGTCCTGGAAGACACGCGTTTCCCACGCCCGCTCGAAATAGTGTATGCGGGAGGCGACGATCTCTTCATCGTGGGTGCGTGGAACCATATAATCGAGGCGGCCTTCGACATCAGGGAGACGTTCGCGCTTTATACCTGTGAAAACCAGGGCATCCATATAAGCGGTGGCATCGTAATAAGCAGGCACGACCATCCCCTTTACGACCTGGCGCGTATCGCGGAGATCGCGGAGAACAACGCGAAAAGCGTTGATCGCTCAAAAGACCGCATCGAGATCTTCGGGCGGACAGGCAAGTGGCAGAAGTACAGCCGAGCGGTTGAGCAACTGCTCCTGCCATTTCTGAACCTCGGAGAGGGCAAGGGGGTAGTGAAAAAGACCGAGAACGGGAATAAACACGCCGAACTGGCTCTTTCTCGCGCGTTCTTGCGCAACGTGATGGCGATCGCGCGCAGATATGAAAGCCTTCAGCGCAGCGGTGAATCAGGCAAGCTGGCCTTTCCCTATCTTGCATATACGGTTGCGCGAGCGCGGGAAACGATCAAGAAGGATGGGCACAATGGGGGAGAGCTTCCTGAGAGGTGGATGACCCTCGAGAGAGCGCTCTTCGATATAGGCAATTACGACATCCTTTATTCGCTTGCATCATGGGCAGACTTACTGTCAAGAGGAGGTAGAACAGATGAATAGAGAAAGAGCCGAGAGCCATACTGCGAATGTCGCTGGGAAGATCAAATCGCTGAGAAAGATGTCCGAGTTGGAAGTTGAGGATATGATCACCTTGGCAGAAGAGATGGGGAGGCGTTTAAGCTCGAGAGAGGTTGATCTTAAGCGAAGTCAGATCAGGAGATTCTTGGACGCCGTAAAAAAGATAGAGGCCCAGGTCAAAAGAAATCCAGAGCAGTTCAGCCGCGAGTCGCTCCTGCTCTTGAAACCTAAACTCGCCTATGCCACGGGAAGGCTGAGGGAAGGCAAGAATAATCCGCTCGGGCCGTTTCAGGAAGTGATCGATCCTGCCATCGACAGGGTTAAAGACTACGCCGATTTCATGAGGTTTGCGAATTTTATGGAATCGATAATAGCGTACCACCGATTCCACGGCGGAAAAGAATAGGATTAAGGGGGTTCAAAAATGAGCGAGATATCGCAGCTTCCATTGCTCGGAAAGGTCTTTATCTCAGGAAAACTGATATGCTGTACCGGTCTCCATATCGGCGCATCGAAGGAGACCCTGGAGATCGGTGGGATTGACTCGGCCGTGGTGAGGGACCCCCTGACCCGCCAACCATATATTCCCGGGAGTTCGCTCAAAGGAAAACTGCGCTACCTCATGGAGAGAAGCGAGAAGGTGCTGTTCAACCGGTCAACCGGACAGGGCAAAAGACACGAGTGCCCGGAACGGGGATGCCCGGTTTGCAGGCTGTTCGGAAGCACGGGGGCAAGGGAGGGGGACAACATCCCGTCCCCGCTGCGCGTCAGGGACCTGTTCTTGACCGAAGAATCCAGAGATTTGCTGGAAAAGATGGAAACCCCCCTTCAGTATACGGAGTGGAAGTTCGAGAACGCGCTGGATCGCGTGACCGCGGCGGCTAACCCGCGCAACCTAGAGAGGGTGCCCGCGGGGGCTGAGTTTCAGTACGAGATAGTCTATGATGTCCTCGACTTCGATCAGGCCAGGGAGGACCTGGCCAATCTCCTGCGCATGATGCAGCTTCTGGAGGACGACGCCTTGGGGGGGCACGGCTCTCGCGGCTACGGGAAAGTGGCATTCGCGGCGAATCGCATGGAAGTTCGCACCATCGATCAGTACAAGGGCGAAGCGGGCGAGGCTGTTGCGGTTGAGGCTGATAAGCTGGACGGGCTGGCCGCAAAGCTAGAAGAGTTGTTCAAAGCACTAGCCAACGGAGGTTAAGGTGGGTGTCGTCCTTATCAAGCCCAGGACGCCTCTGCATCTCGGAGAGGCGACCGGCGCTCTTGAGAGGATAAGCGGTGTCATCCACACCGACACCTTATTCAGTGCCCTGTGCCATGCATGGGGATACCTTTTTGGAAAAGACGGAGTGGATGGACTGCTTGCGGCATACGCCAATGGAGGGCACCCGATACGCATCTCATCCGCCTTTCCCTACACGGAGACCAACGGTGAATGTGGACCCCACAGGGCATATTACTTGCCGGCTCCGCCCAACCTGGGCTCGGCCTTCGGCCCCCAGACAGGAAAAGAGGCAAAGAAGCTGCGCTACATCACAGCGACGATGTACGGAAAATGGCTCGATAATGGATTGGCAGAGGAAGACCTCGAAGATATGGTACGGGCACAGCAGTCAGTGGACGAAGCTTTCGAGATCAGAGCCGATGTGCACGTAGCCCTGGACAGGCCTACGCTCAAGGGACTTCCCTACTACGTATCGCGCCTGCACTGCCGGCAGGGCGGAGGCTTCTATTTCCTATACGAATGTGATCCAGCAGTGGAGAAGGATTTCAGGAGTGCCATGAGATTCCTCGGAGAACTAGGGATCGGAGGGGAGCGGAGCACCGGGAGCGGCGCATTCGAGCCGGAGTTCCTCGACTCAGAGCTGCTTCCCAGCCCTGGATATGCGGATTCAGGCGCATGGCTTTGCCTGAGCCTTGCTTTCCCCAGAGAAGATGAGCTGGACAAGCTCAAAGGTTCGCAAATCGCTCTCCTGGAAAGAAAAGGATGGATAAGTTCCCCCTTTACGCCTGATTCGTTTCGGAGAAAGAGGCTCCTCATGATCGCGGAAGGGTCCTTCCTGTCTGATAAAATGGAAGGTTGTATTGTTGACGTCACTCCATCCATCTGGAAGAAGGAGCTGCATCCCGTTTACCGTTATGGGCTTGCTTGGCTGATACCTGCCAGGAGTGTGGCTTGATGGAAACGTTGAACCTGCGGTTGGAAGCGTTGACACCGGTAAGAATAGGTTCGTATGTGGGTCAGATAACACCTTACGACTATGTGATCTCCGGCGGCAACTGCTACGTGATCAGTGACGATAAGCTTTCTGCGTTTCTTGGAGAGAAAGGCCTCATCGAGGATTTCTCAGAAGCGATCAGAAGGAAAGGCCAAGCCTTCAACATCGGGGATTATCTCGCTTCGAATGGGGTCAGCGACGAAGCTGGGCTAAAAAGCCTGTCGCGTTATGTAGTGCAGGTCCACGGTAATGCGCGCCCACTGCAGATGATGCCTCTCATACGGGACGTAGGAAATAAACCCTACGTGCCAGGCTCCTCCATAAAGGGCGCCATAAGAACAGCGGTCATCTACAACTACCTGAAGGGCTTGAAGAGCTCGGACCAAAGACGCTTCGAGCAGGACTTCATAAGAAAAATAGAAAGAAGGATCACAGATATCGAACAAAGGGAAAGGCGCAGGCCTGCCAGAGGGAGCAAGGGGTTCGCCAAAAGAATAGTCGAGGAAGGCATAGCGCAGTACTTCGATCTCGAAAGATATACCAGGAGGGACGGCTCGTATCTCCACGACCCTCATACCGATATCTTCCGCTGCCTGAAGGTAACGGATGCTCTTCCATCAAAACCGCATAACCGCATATACGATTTCAGGGTTCTGGACAAACAGAACAACGGCAGCCTCTCGTTCGAGTCCCCTATCTTCGCAGAGGCCCTCTCCCCGGGTGCCGCCTTTGAGTTCACCCTGTCTTGGGACGCATGGCTTGCTGAGCGGTTCAAGGAAAGAAACGAGCTTTTAGTTGACGGCCTGGAGCAAATACTCCAGGCCTGCAGGGTGTTCGTCTCAGACCAGATCGAGTGGGAGCGCGAGTTCTTCGAATCCTGCGGGAAGGGCGACAGGGATCCAGGGAAGATAATCGATTCGCTTTCTACCATGGAGGCCGATATTCGTTTGGGATGGGGTTCGGGCCTGGTGGGAGCGAGCCTGTCGATGCTGCTTCCCGAACCAACAAGGAAGAGGCTGCGCGATCTATTCTACCGCCGGGGCTCATCGGCAGTCAGGGATTTTCCCAAGTCGCGCCGAGTCATGGTGGAGAACGAAAAGCCTGTATCGCTTCTCGGTTTTTGTAAGCTGATAGTTCTTTAGGGTGCGCATAAAGCCATGAGGAAGATCGTTATCTGCACACTTGGGACGAGCCTCTTCTACCCCAACCTGTCCTCGATACCGGAGAACAACGAAGAGCTTGCCGGGTTGCGCAGGGCTTATCTGGAGCGGAACTGGGAGGCGCTCGCCGAGGAGCTCTACTGCCGAGACCCGAAAGACCGCATCTGCGGGGCCGAGATCAACAGCATGGCCAGCTTGCTCGAGGAAGGGTTGATCTCCGAAAGAGGCTCTCTTTACCTCTGCCATAGCGACACGCAGGACGGTCATGATGTTGCCGAAGTATTGAAGAATTATTACCGTCGCAGTGAATGGCAAGTCACGACCGAGCAGATTGAGGGACTGCACGACGAAAACCCAAAGAGTTTCCGAACCCGGGGATTAAGAAACCTTGCCAAGACCATATCCCGCATAGTCAGGGAGTCCGGTTCCCCGGAGCTGTGCGCTATAAACGCCACCGGGGGCTATAAGGCGCAGATTGCCATCGCCGTTATGCTTGGCCAGGTCTTTGACATCCCAGTATATTACAAGCACGAGCGCTTCCCTATGATCATCTCCCTGCCGCCCCTTCCGATCTCCCTCGACTTCCGCTACTGGGTGAAAAAATGCGGGGTCCTGCTTTCCCTGGACAAGGAGGATATCCTGCCATCCAGCGCTCTGGAGGAGGACTGGGATGAAAAGATGGAGGCCCTGGTCGAACGCGAGAAGATCGACGGTGTCCAGTATGTGGAGCTCTCTCCCTTAGGGGCGATCTTCCTTGAGGCCTTCAAAAGTTATTTCGAGCGCCAGTCGACCTCTCTACTCCCGATTGCCGTCGACCCTGCTGCGAAGAAAGCTGTCCGGCTATCCGACCACTCATGGGGTGGGGCGCATACCAAAGTCAAGGCCTTCTTGCAGAAGATCGTCGACTTGGTCCCTTACGTCAAGGAAGTCAAAACGGATTATTTAAATCCCGACCTGCCGAAAGCAAGCTATTTCCGTCTGCGTGGCTCGGATAAGATCGAGGGCGTCCTGTCCAATGGCACATGGACCGTGAAATTCATCGTTTTTACTAGTGCCTCCAACCCATCTCAACTCGAGTCGGCGGTTGCCGACCTCAACATCAGGCTCAATCGTGGTGATTTTGGAAGTGTATGATATCTAGGCAATTAACGGACACCCCCCAAATCCACCACGCGATAACTCTATTCTACCTAAATGCAGGTAGACTAAAACGCCAAATAAATGCAATGCCGAGGAAGGTTTATAGCACTTTACAGGTGGCCTCTCCCTTTGCGGCTTCAACTTAACTGTGTCTCGCCTTACTCAAAGCCTGGCAAAACCAGGGTCCGGAGAGCTTCCAGAAGGCCTGTTCCTTTCGGGGGAAGTGTTTTTGGTTCTTCTCCATAAAGTATGTGAGAAACAAGGACCATCGCCCACCATCTGCGAAGGTTTTTGCGGAAGTAAAGCAAGCGCAGAAGGGAGCGACGACGGTCAGGAAAAAGGATATCGATCAGCCGGTGGGCATTCAGGGATAACGGGTGGTAGCCCTTGACTTCGGAGAGGGAAAGGACAGCGGGGAGAAGGGGCTGGTGGTGGAGATCGCAAGGGCCGAGGAGAAAAGCGATCGACGCCGAGGAGCGGGCGGTGTTCTGGGTGGGCAAAGACCGCGGGCAGGGGACTCCGGAGGATTTCTTCTCCCTCTTCAGGGAGGAGAGCTGCTCGGGCGTCCTCGCCTGCTGTATGGACATGCGGGACCCTTTCGAGGCGGCGTTGAGGAAGTGGTGCCCGCAGGCGGAGATCGTCTGCCACCCCTTTCACATCATCTCCTCCTACGGGCGGGAGGTGGTGGAAAAGGTACGGGCGGCCGAGGCCAAGAGGGGGCAGGGCAAGCATAAGGACGCATACAAGGGCACCCCTGCGTCCCGCTCTCCGGCCCGGAGGATCTTCTTGGCCGGCAGCACGAGAAGCTCCGAACCGCTTTCCATGGGCAAGAGGCTGTTCGCCTTCTATCCGCTGAAGGACGGCTTAAAGCGCCTCCGGCGATGCCGCAGCCCCCATTGGGCGGAGCGTTTCCTCCGGGCTGGCACCTGAGGGCCGCCTACACCGAGATCGAGCCCCTGAAGAAGTTCGCCGGGATGCTCAAAAGAAGGCTAGCCGGCATCCTGGCCCACTGCCGCTATCCTATTCATGCCGGCGTGCTCGAGGGTATCGACAACAGATACCCACCATGCGCTTCAGGCCCCGCAACAAAAGCATCTTTTCCCCGGAGCTGTACAGAGCCGCCGCCAACTTTTTGTTCTCACACCAAGAAATGCCCAACACCGCCGGCACCCCCAAGAAAGCTCTCTTCCGGCTCCCTTCGTGGATCTTTTAACCCTTAAATTAAGCGCAATAGACATATGCACGATCTCATACAGGCCACAACGAAGATGACACTACCTTATGCTACATTAATATCAAGAAATCGAGGAAAGGAGCTTACAATGGAAAAAATGGGGTGAAAGCCCACGGTTTTCATGCATCGAGAGTACAAAGAAAAGAGCGCGCCCCTAACTAACCGTTATGGGGTTGTAGTCGATGGGGAGTGGACGTACCAGTCGGACGCTCTTGAGGACATCATGGACTTCATCATCAACCTCGAACGCTTCACAGACCCAGAGCCGACGCTGGAGAAAACCATGCACCGTTGGGCGAAATTGGCCAAGGAACACTTTGGCATGGATGTCCCTACAACGTCCGTCCGGGAATTCCTTGAGGCTATGCCGAAGGAATGCATAGCCTTTTATGAGGACCCCTCTTACCCCATCAGTCCCCACTCTAAGCTGGTCTGATGGGAGAGCGTGTGTTTCGTCGTATACCTTCTGTCGGCAATGTCGGAAGCAAGACAGAGAGGGTTTGCGCAGTAGGCAGTTTTTAAAGTCTAGTCATGAAGTTATCAGATTGGGAACGGCTACAACCACTGCCGAAAAAAGCCCTCCTTCCCGCCGAAGGGGGCCGAGGCTTGAAATGAAGCCGACTTTCATCGAGGCGCGCGACCTGCCCGACGCCTGGTTTTTGGCGTTGTACGGCCTCTTTGGGAAAGGAGACGCCCTCCCCGACGGAGTGCGTGAATACCGAGTGGAAAGAGGGAGCTATGCCGAGAGCCGCCGCAGAGAATACGAATTCGCCATCATTCACATACGCCACCCGGAGACACGGCCCCTAATTCCCGACATCCCCCCGGGAATGGGGCTCCCCCCTCCCACCGATATGGAGTACGTGTGCAATTACCCGGAAAAGCTATGTTCCAAACACTCGCGCGCGGAGAACGAGGACTACACTTACGGCGAATATCTTGAGGACCAGATAGCCGAAGTCGTCCGTATATACCGTGAGGAAGGCTTTGGCACCAACCAGGCGTGCATGGCTGTATGTGACCCGCAGGCCATCTACCTCGAGGACCCGCCATGCCTACGCCAGATAGACACCCGCATCTACCCTGAGGAAAGAAAACTCCACTTCACCGTTATATTTCCGCTCCTGGGACCTCTGGGGCGGCTTCCCGGCCAACTTGGCCGGCATCCAGCTCCTCAAGGAATACAAGGCATCCGAGATAGGTGTCCTGCCAGGCGAAACCCTGGCCCTCTCCAAGGGCCTTCATCTCTACGAGTTCGCTTGGAGCGTGGCCAAGCTGCGCCTAGGGAAAGACTGCTGAGCGCTACGGGGGCCTGGCAGCGCCTCATGCTATGGTTAATGTGGTGTGCCGCCGTGGAAACCGGCGACGGGAGCGGCTGGAACGCCGGGACGTGAACGATGACAAACAACGCGAGTTACATATTGGGGTTTGCCCTGACCGTAGCGGGCGCGTGCCTGCTTTGGTTTTTGGGGGCCTCTGCCTACAAACGGCATCAAAAGCGCGCCTCCAACCGCATGCTGGCCCTGAGCTTCCTTTTCACCGGCCTTTGGCTGCTCTGCGGCTTCGTAGACAAATTGTTCGACCCCCCCAACATCAATGTCACTCTGTGGTCTTTCCGGCTAGCGTACCTTTTCGGAAACACGGGGTTGCTATTCTCCTTCCTTTTCGTTTATACCCTGTCGCCGGAGGCCACGGTACGCCCCCGCATTCGCAACGTCTGCGTAACCCTTGGGGCGTTGAACGCGGTAACCGCCGTTTCCCCTTTGGGAGTTGCGGGCGTGGATGTCTCCGGTCCCAACTTGACCATGCTGCCAGGAAAGCTATTCCCCGTCATCGCCATGACCTTCCTGCTTTCCTCCGTTGCATGCGTAATAGAGGCGCACAGAAAAGCGCGCGCATATAGGGGCATCGACCGCGCCCGGGCCGAGGCGCTTCGCTGGTTCCTGTTCTTGATTCTCCTCATCATCGCCGTGTTTACATACTTGCTGCCCGCACTTACCGGCAACGGCGATTTCGTGTACGTCACTTTTTTCGCTGGGGCGTTCGTGCCCGTGTTCTTCTTTTACATCATAGTTCGTTACCACCTATTGGAAATGCGGATAATCATTAGGAAAACGGGGCTTGGGCTGATTGCTGCGCTCCTCTTTTCTCTCCCAATCGCGGCTCTATTCGCTCTTTTTCACTATCTACAGCCGAGCATCCCTATGATGGCCTTGACCACAACCGTCGTTTTGATGCCGCTGTTCACATTGGCGCCGCGCATCTGGGAGTGGCTGCGCACGCTTTCGGCGCGGCTGTTCTTCTCTGGATTGTATGACGCCGCCAAGCTGGAAAGCGAGGCGTCCAACGAATGGTTCAGAAAAAAAGACCACGCTGAAGGCATACTTTCCGGGTTGGAGCGCGTGGTAGCCGCCCTGGGTTTGCGGTCAATAGAAGTGCGCACTTACCCGCAAGTGGTGGGTGAGAAATCCTTGCGGCTCGGAGTCTTTCGAGATGACGCGCTCGAGATGAGGTATCGCAATGAATACTCGGATGCTGCGTTGGAATGGCTGGGCGAAGCAGAGCGCATAGCTCACCTCACGGAAAAGCTGTGCAGAGAGGCGTCCTCAACAGAATCGAAAGAACTAGGCAAACAGCTGCGCGCAATGGGCGTTGCTGCGATTATCCCTTGTGATACGCCCAACCTCGCGGTGGGGTGGTTGCTCGTGGGGGAAAAAATCTCCGGGGAAGCGCTGAGCACCACCGACATGCGTTTCCTGGAACGGCTGTCCCAACGGCTTGCCCTGTACCTTGGCGACTACGCGATGTCCCTTGCCCTGCGTGCCAAGGTAGCGGAGCTAAAAGCGGCCAATATGTACAAGCAAGAAATAATCATGCTCATGGCGCACGAATTCTGCACGCCCATCACCGTGGCCAACGGAATGACTCAGTTGCTGATGGGGGATGCTGCCCTCACAGAAGAAGACTGGCAAGCATGCCTTTCATGGCTGCAAGGGGCAGTGCAGCGACTCCAAGAGCTTGTCGACCAAGCGTTCCGAATCTCTGCCCACCAAGAAGGAGCACTGCATCCCACTAAACGGAGAATGGAGCTGCCGGCGCTGCTGAACCGCCTCTACGAGGCTTACCCGAAAAAGCAGAAACAACGGCTTAAATTCGATTTTCCTCCCGATGGCAGTCCCGTGCTCACCGACGCAGAATACCTGTTCATCATCCTGAAGGCGGTCATCGACAACGCGCTCAACTTCAGCCAAAACGGCTCTCCTGTGAACGTGCACGCCGCAGAAAAGGTCGGGGGCTTGGTCTTCACCGTGCAGGATTTCGGGGAAGGCATCCCCTCGGAGAAGCTCCCGACCATCTTTGACCCTTTTACGCGGGCGCGGGAGCTTGACCATCACTCTAAAGGCGCGGGGCTCGGATTGTACATAGCGAAGCTGTATGCGGACCAACTCAACATAGACATACGCGTGGAATCGCAGGTCGGGGAGGGCACAACCGTCACCGTATGGGTACCCTGCGCTCCAGCCGTTAAAAACTCTAACCGCTAAAACTCCCGTATAAGCGCGTAATAGTCCTGCGTGCCGACCACCTCCGGACGGAAGGGGGCTCCCATCTCCGCGGCGCAGCTGAAGACGTAATCCTTGAGCGCCTCCCTGGCGTCGGATACGTCTGATACGTACACGTCGCAGAGGTCGGCAAGGGTCAGCAGAACCAGAGGGACGAACCACTTAAAGAACCCCATGCCACGAATCTCCGGGGAAAAATACGCCACGGTGAGATAGAAAAGCCTTCCCGCGGCCGCGGCCTCCGGAAACCGACCGCAAAGAAAATCGGGGTTCACGTAGTTCACGCGCATCTTCTCCAGGCTATGCGTTCCCAACATCAACCCTATGGGACGGCCGTCCATTAGGGGAAGGATTTTAACGTGCTCCGGGTCAATCATGGCCTCGAAAAACTGCTGTAAGGTGTACACGCGCTGCTCTTGGACGGCCTCTTTCATATCCAGGGCGGTCTCGTACATCTCCCATAAGGTAAGCCGGCACCGGTTGGGCACCTTGCTGAGCTCCGGATAGACTTCGTACCTATGACCGTCGATGTCTGCCACGAACTTCTTCCCCAATTCGTCCCGTTCTTCACGCGGTCTCTCTTCCGCTGCCCACGCATTCCTGCCAAAACCCAGGTTCGTCTCCTACTTTCGCCGTGACATAGAAGTTTGGTCGGGAAAATCCCATGAACTCCGTGGCGTAGACATCGGTGTACGCCCCGGTGGGGGAGAATATCAAGCGGTCCCAAACTCGGGTGTCGCCAAGCCTCGCTCCCTTTTGGATGGTATCGTCGGGGTCACAGGTCGGCCCGGCCAACACGTATTCCCTGACCGGCCCGGCTTCCCCCCGCGTGATGTTGCGCACGCGGTAGGACATGGTCAGCCCCGATTGAAAACCCTCAAATAATCCGTGCAGCGCCCCCACGTCCAGGTACAGCCCCCCGCGGGAAGCTCTACCGATGACCGACGCCACCAGGATTCCGGCATCCGCCACCAGAGCCTCCCCGGCTCCGCCATCAACTCCGTCCCCGGGGGGAACGCCTCCAGACAGCGCAAGACGTCCGCGCCGATGGCGTCTATGGCGGGCACCGGGCAATTATACGCTACCGGAAAGCCCCCGCCGATTTTAAGGCGGCGCAGCGGCAGCTCCTTCGCCTCGCCCCACACGCGCAACGTCAGTTCCAATGCACGAGCCCAGCGGTCCCATCCAGGCGCTGCGAACCGACATGAAAGGCCGTCCCGCAAGGGTACAGCCCCAAGCGCTCCGCCGCGCGTAGGAGGTCCACCGCCTCATCGGGGGTCGCCCCAAACTTCTGGTTGAGAGAAAACACGCTGTCCTCCCCAGGGACTTACAAGCAGGAGGTCGTGGGTTCAAATCCCGCAACGCCCACCAGATAACGCGGGGCCGCTTCGGCCCCTTTTTATATCGCCCCCTCGAGGACGACAAGCGGGGATAGGCCTTACGGATTCCTACGCTCTTTGGCCAGTAGGCCCAGGCCGGAGCGCGTTTCCTCCGCCCGGGTTTAAATCGGGGGTTCATGGCGCGGTGATGCGCGCACGGCAGGAGGCCGTAAGGCCTATGCCCCGCATTGACCGGCCGGAAAAGGTCACCCTATGATGTTCTTGCAGGCAAAGAAGGTGATGTAAGGAGGCCGGAAGCATGGACCAGTCCCCGGAGGAAAAAGCCGAGCTGCTCATGGGAAAGGCGGAGGCGCCGGAAACGCGCCTGGAGGCGGAGCTGGCCTTCCGCTACCTTTCCAGGTACCTGGAGCAGGAGATAAGGCGGACGGGGGAGCTCAACGTGCTCGACGTGGGGAGCGGGCTGGGTGAGGTGGCCCTGCGCTTCGCCGCCCTGGGACACAAGGTGACCATGCTGGAGCCGCAGGCGTGCCTGCTGCAGACGGCGGAGGAGAGGGCGCGGCTGCAGCTCCCCGACCGCGCCAGCTACATGCGCTTCCTCAACGAGCGCGTGGAGAACCTGGAGGGGTGCATCGAGGAGGATTTCGACCTCGTCATCTGCCACGAGACCATCGAGTACGTCGACGACCCGCTGCGCGCCTTCAACGTCATCACCCGCGTGCTGCGCCCCCGGGGTACCCTCTCCCTGGTCTTCCTCAACCGTTACGGCCTGGTGATGCGCAAGGTCATCGCCGAGGGGAACATCCGGGAGGCCATGGACGCTTTCGACATCGACGAGTTCCCCACCCCCCTACACAGCGGGCGCGGACACCTCTACTCGGACGCCGAGCTCATCGCCCTCCTGGAACCGCTGGGATATGACATCGTGGAGCAGTACGGGCTTCTGGTCTTCTCGGAGTTCATCGATTGCTCGCTCTTCGAGGACGGCCAGTGTTTCAAGGGAATGTTGGAGCTGGAAGAGCGGGCGGGACAGGAGCCCCATCTCAAGGGCGTGGGCAAGTTCGTCCAGCTCATCTGCTCCAAATCCTGAAGGGCAGCTCAGCCCGTCTCCGGCGCATCGCCGCCCGCGGCGTCGCCGTCCCGCCGGACCCGGTCGATACGGCGCAGCGAGGCGTGGTATCCCCCCAGCCCACGGCGCACCACGGCATAGGTGAGGAGCTGCTGGTAGAGGCTCTCGTCCCTGAGGTCGCGCCAGCGCAGCTGCCGCCTGGTGCGGGTGAGGAAGAGCATGGGTATCCAGGTGCCGGTGTTCACGTAGTACTTCCCCTTTTTTCCTCCCAGCACCGGCTGCAGCTCGTTGGAGTAGTAGCGGTGGTCGTGCCCGAAGACCACCACGTCTATACCCTGATCGGAGAGGAGGAGGTCGCGCGCCGCCACCGAGAGGGCGTCCTCGCGCGTGGCCAGAGAATCCAGCAGCAGCCCCTCCTGCTCGCGTGCCGGCTCCTCGTGCTCCTCCTCGGGGGGGAACTCCGCGCTCAGGCCCTCGGCGTCGTCGATGCCCATCAGCTCCACCTTACCGCGGCCGGAGAGCAGGTCCAGGAAACGCTTGCGCGTATATCCCCAGCTGTCCAGGCGCCCCTCGCGCTTGCGGCGCAGGAGCTCGCGGCTCTCGCGGAAGGGCGGGAAGCCTACCCGGGACATGAACCGCATGAGCTTGTAGCCGTAGGCGAGCTTGAACCACCAGCTCTCGTCCTGGATGCCCATGAAGACCATGTTGGGGATGGGACGCACGTTGTTGATGAAGGGGTTGCGCTCGCTCATCATCCCGTTAGAAAAATATTCCAGGAAACAGTTTCCCCAGCTGCGCTCGAGGCGCAGCTCCCCCGTCTTGGGGTCGCGAAGGAAGGGGTGGGTGAAATGCTCGAAGACGCTGTCGGCATAGTACTGGTTGCCGTGCTCCACGTGCACGCTGCCGAAACGGTACACCCCGCTGGCCTCGAAATGAAAATGGTCGGAATCCGGACCGCCCAACACCTCCAGCAGACGGTCCCGCACCCGTGGCCAGAAGAGGTCGACGTCGTGGTTCCCGGGTACCACCACCACGCGGTGTCCCTTCTCCATGAAGCGCCGCAGGGCTTCGAAGCAGTGAGCGTGCGCCTCCAGCACGCGCTCCAGTTTGGAGAGGGACTCCCCCTCGGTGCACCCCATGCGCGAGAAAGGCCGGTGAGAGGGTTTTTCCAGGTTCACGGCCACGAAATCGATCCAGTCGCCGTTCAGGATCAGCTCGGCGCCGCGGCGCTTCGCCGCCGTGGTGAGGAAGGCGACGAAGGCCTCGTCCTGGTCGAAATCGTCCAGGTAATCGCCCGCTCCCAGGTGCAGGTCGCTGACTATGAACCTCGTCCTCACCGCATCCCTCCGACTTTCCGTCTCCGCACCTGCCGCTCCCGGCGGTAAGACGGGCCGCCGGGAACGCTTCGCGGCCGGTGGTTTGTTTCCCGCTCGTGTTTACCGGCCCAGACAATTATAACCGCACGCCGAGGGCATGGGCGGCCCCTCGCCGCGGCCAGCAAGTTGCGCGCGGACGCGCGGCGTCTCGCGGACGGCGCTTCGACCATGGCCTCTCTCAGGGGCACCTCGGCCAGCGGTATCCTTGCGATTCTTGTCGTCAAGACGTAAGTGTATCCACTCACCCGCCGAAGAGAAGGGCCTCAATCCGCGAGGTCCGCGTAGATCTCCGCGAAGCGCCTGTGGTGGGAGCGGAAGATGGAGAGAAGGCTGGGGTCGAAATGCTCCGGGACACTTCGCCCGTCTCCCTCCAGGATGATCTCCACCGCCCGCTCGTGGGGCAACCCTTCCTTGTAGGACCGCCGGCTGCGCAGGGCGTCGTACACGTCGCAGATGGCCACGATGCGCCCGGGGAGCGGGATCTCCTCGCCCTTCAGGCCGCGGGGATAGCCGGAGCCGTCCCATTTCTCGTGATGTGTAAGGGCGATCTCCGACGCCACCGCCAGGCGCGGGTGGGTGCCGAGGATATGGGCGCCCGCCTCACAGTGGGTCTTCATGACCTCCCATTCCTCCGGCGTGAGCGCCCCGGGCTTGCGGATGATGTCGGGGTGGACATGGATCTTGCCCACGTCGTGCATCTGGGCGGAGTAACCGATGACCTCCGCCTCGCGGGACGGCAGTCCGAGCTCCGTGGCCAGGAAGGCCGCGTAGAGGTTGATGCGCAGGATGTGTTCCCCCGTGAGCTCGTCGTTGACCTCGGAGGCGCGAGCGAGGGCCTGGATGGTGTAGCGGAAGGCCTCCTCCGTCTCCTGCATGCGCAGGGAGAGCTCCTGGAAAAAAGAGGCATCGAGGAAGAAGGTCTTGAGCGCCTCGAGGTCGAAGTGGCTCACGGGTCCCGGATAGGCGGATGCCACCACCAGGCGACGCCCGTCGCTCACCCAGGCGGCGTCCCCACCCCCGCCTTCCGGCCTGTAGATGCCGCCCGCGAGGCCTTCCGCAAGCAGCGCGTCTCCCTCCGGGATACCCATGGCCTTGAGCACCGCGCTGGAATAGATGCGGTCCTGCTCCTCGAGGGTGTCCCCCTTGCTGGTGAAAAGGGTTCCCGTTATCCCCTGCGGGGGCGTGTTGAGGCCCAGGAAGATGCGTCTCGGACCGCGCTGATCCCCGGAGGTGGCCAGGAACGCCTGGGCCAGTTCGCGGTCGGTCTCCACGAAAAAGGGCTCGTATTCCTCGCTCCCCTTCAATAGGTTGGCGCTGAGGGCGGTGACGAAGGTCATGGAGCGATAGGCGCCCTCCAGGCCGTCGTGCATGGACTTGAGGCGCAGCAGGGAACGTACGCGCGCCAGCAGCTCCTGCCGGTCCACCGGCTTGGTGAGGAAGTCGTCGGCTCCCGCCTCCAGGGCCTTTACGCGGTCGGCGGTGGAATCGAGGGCGGTGACCATGACCACGGGCACGAAGGCGGTGCGGGGATCCCCCTTGATGCGCCGGCACACCTCCACCCCGTCCACGTCCGGCATGAGGATGTCCAGCAGGACCAGGTCGACGGAGTGCTCCTCCATGGCGCGAAGCGCCGCCTTCCCGCCGTCCGCCCGCAGCACACGCCATCCCTCAGGCTCCAGCACCGCCTGCAGGAAATCGAGGTTGACCGGCTCGTCGTCCACGGCCAGCACCAGGGCTTCGCCCGGCCCCATGTCCCGCGGTCCGTCTTCATTCCGTTCTTTCACCCGCTCCTACCTCCTCGGCGCTCTCGCGGCCCGGCGAGAAGGGAAGGAGGAAGGAGAACGTGCTTCCCTTGCCGGGCTCGCTTTCGACCCATATTTTACCACCATGCAGCTCCACCAGTTTTCTGCTCAAAGCCAGGCCTAGGCCGGTGCCTCCGCCTCTGCGTTCCCCCTCTCCCACCTGGGTGAATTCCATGAAGAGGCGCTTCTGGTCCTCGCTCGAGATGCCCACGCCGGTGTCCTCCACCTCCATGACCACCCCGTCGTGGCGGGCGAAGGCGCGCAGGGTCACCCGCCCGCCCGGGGGGGTGAACTTGATGGCGTTGGAGAGGAGGTTGAAGAGCACCTGGGTGATCCTGCGCCGGTCGGCATGCACGTGGTGGCCTCCGCTCGCCGCCTCCACGCTCAGCTCTATGCCTCCGCGCGCGGCCTCCTGGCGCATGATGTCGGCGACGTTGCGAAGCAGTCCCCCCGCGTCCAGTTCCTCCAGGTTCAGGGTGAGGCTCTCCGCCTGCGCCCGCATATACTCCAGGATCTCGTTGATGAGCTCCAGGAGGTGCCTGCCCCCGGCGAGGATGTTCTCGAGGTAGCGGCGCTGCCTCTCCTCCAGGTCCCCGTAGGTCCCCGAGAGAAGCAGCTCCGAGAATCCGATGATGGCGTTGAGGGGCGTCTTGAGCTCATGGGTGACCGAGGCCAGGAGGCGGTTCTTGAGGCGGTCGAGCTCTTGGAGCTGACGCTTTTCCTCCTCCAGGCGCGCCAGCGCCTTTTCCTCCGTGATATCGCTCACCAGGTGGACGGTCCCCGCCACCTCGCCCGCCGTGTTGAGGTAGGGGGTGATGAGCACGCGGTATTCCCTGCCCCGGTCGTCCACCATCTCATAGCCCTCCGCGCCTCGCTCCAGAGCGGTGTCGATATGCGGACAGCCCGTGTAACCGCGCCCACAGATAAGGATCTCCGAGCATTCCCTGCCCACGATCTCCTTTTCAGACATGCCGGAATAGCGCGCCAGGGCGCGGTTGGCGCGCATGATCTTCCCGTCCAGGCCGACCATGAAGACCATGTCGCGCAGGGAGTCCACGGTGGCCTCCCATTCCCGGCGTGCCGCCTGCACCACCTCGAAGAGCTGGGTGTTCTCCAACACCAGCCCCAGCTGCTGACCGATGAGAGAGAGGGCCTCCTTCTCCCGGGTGCTCAAGGCGCGCGGCCGCTCGAAGTCCATGGAGACCATGCCCACGGGGCGGCGGTTGCTCTTGAGGGTGAAGAGGAGAAGGCTGGGTGCTTGCCCGCCTTCCCCCTCGATGAAGCTCAGCCACTCCACGGCCCGCGGCTCGATGCGCAGGAGCGTCTCCCCGTCGATGACGTCGACCACGGAGAGGATGGAATAGAAGAGGTGGCGCAGGGCGGCCCTTCCCTTCACGCTCTTCAGGTTCACCAGGAGTTCCACCGGCAGGCCGTGAAAACAGCGTATCTGCGGGTCGGCTCCCGGTTCGACGGCGTGGAAGAGGGCATAGCGAGCGCAGCCGAAATGGTGCGCGAGCTCGCGCAGGGCGGAGGGCAGGGCCTCTTCGTCGCTCAGGGGGCGGTTGAGCGCCCGCACCACGTCGTTGAGGGCCAGCAGCGAGGAACGGTACTGGTGGAGGTCCGCGCGCAGCCCGCGGTGCAGCCGGCAGCGAAGCACCGCGAGCCCCACGCTCGAGGGGTCCGGATCCCGGAGGATCTCGATATCGATCCTCCCCTCGCGCAGCACGCGTATGGCGTCCTGCAGGAAGCGGTCCGCGTGGGGGTGGTCGCCATCCACGATCAGCAGGCCTTCCAGGCCCGCGAGACCGCGGGGAGCCTCTTCCAGCGCTCTCCCCTCGAGACCCATATCACGCAGGAGGGACAGGACGCAAGAGGTGTATTCCCTTCGCAGCGAGATCACCGAGACCTCGAGCGCTTCGCCCGGTATCTGCAAGACCACCCTCCCTTTCGCAGGCAGTATATGCCGCACGCCCCACCACTATTTTATTACGCGGCACCAATCCGCGCGCCCGCGGCCGCTCGCGGGCCGAACCGCGTCCCGCTCGGAGTCCATAATAGGTCCACATATATTTTTAGTCGATCCATGCGCCCGTCTGCACCCCCCTTTCCGGTGATTCGGGCCGGGCGGTTTTTCGGAGTGGCGGAGGCGGCTTCCCCGGCTGCGGCGGACGCTGCTCTGGTGTTCATGCCGAGCCGTTTTATCCGGAGAGTCTATTCGGAAGGGGGGCCGAGAGGTCGAGATGAGCCCCGGGGAGCGCGAGGCGATGCATCCCTGGACGAGGCGGAAGAGGGCACATCCCGACGTCAAACCCGTTCCCCGTCCTCGCCATGATACGCGGGTTCATTTCGGCCGCGGGGGCGCATGGCCTGCCCGGGAGGGGAGGAGCTCTCTATCAACCCGGCCCTCCAGTCCATATAATGGTGATAACCCGTGCTCGGTAAGGAGGAAGGGATGAGCTGTCCGGCGGGGGAGATCATAGCCCTGCTCGAAGAGATGGCGCCGCCAGCGTGGGCGGAGGAATGGGACAACGTGGGATTGCAGGCGGGCTCGCCGCGAACCCCGGTGGATGCCGTCCTGGTGTGTCTGGACCTGACGGCGGAGACGCTGGAGGAAGCGCGGGAACGGGGAGCCGGGCTGGCGATAACCCACCACCCCCTCATCTTCCGGCCCCTGCGCTCGTTGGCCGAGGGACGTATAGAGGCGGACCTGCTACGGGAGGTGCTCTCGAGCGGGATCTGCGTCTATGCCGCCCATACCAACCTCGACGTCTCGCCGCTGGGAGTCAGCGCCGCCCTGGCGGAAAGGCTGGGGCTGCCCGAACACCGTCCCCTGTCGCCACCGCCCCACGGCCTCCATTACAAGCTGGTCACCTTTCTCCCTCCCGGCGAGGTGGCGGCGGTGAGCGAGGCCCTCTTCGCCGCCGGCGCCGGGGTGATAGGCGACTACACCGGGTGTTCCTTCCGCCTGGAGGGCACGGGCACCTTCACCCCAAGCCCGGGGGCGCATCCGGCGTACGGGGAGGCGGGACGCCCCAACGAGGTCGCAGAGGTGAGGCTCGAGGTGAAGGTGGAGGGGGACAGGCTGGAGGCGGCCCTCGGAGCCCTGCTCTCCTCCCACCCTTACGAGGAGCCGGCATACGATGTATATCCCCTGCGGGAGGTGGCGGTGGGGGCGGGCCTGGGAAGGATGGGCGAGCTGCGCGAAAGGATGCGCCTGGCGGAGCTGGCGGAGAGGTGTTCCCGAGAGCTGGGAAACCCCGCCGTGCGCCTGGCGGGCGACCCCGATCGGAAGGTGAGCCGCGTGGCGGTCTGCGGCGGGAGCGGGGGAGACCTCGTGCCCGTGGCCGCGAGGGCGGGCGCGGAGGTGCTGGTGACGGGAGACGTGTCTTATCACGCGGCCCGCGACGCCCTCGCCCTCGGGATGGCGGTCATCGACGCCGGGCATTTCCATACCGAGCGGCCGGTGGTCGGACACCTGGCGTCCCTGCTCGCGCAGAGGACGGAGGAAACGGGTCTGGAGGTCGAGGTGCTGGCGTCTGAGAGCGATACCTGTCCCTGGAGCGACGGAGGTGTGGATTGAGCGGTCTGGAAGCCCTTTACGAGGTACAGGAGTTGGACACCCGCATCTTCGAGCTGCGCGAGCGGGAGGACAAACATCCCCTAAAAGCCGAGCTGGAGGAGCTGGGTTCGCGGGAGGAGGAGCTGGCCGGCGAGCTGGAAGGTCTCCAGGAAGAGCTGGAGAAATGGCGCGGGAGACTTCAGTCCTCAGAGGAGGAAGTGCAGCGCATCGAGGAAAAGCTCCAGCGCGAAGAGGAAAAGCTCTACGGAGGCAAGGTGAGCAACCCCAAGGAGCTGCGGGGTCTGCAGGCGGAGGTGCGCTCCCTTAAGCGGCTGATGGACGAGCTGGAGACGGGAGCCCTCGAGGCCATGGAGGCCCAGGAAGAGCTGACAAGGAAGGTGGAAGGCCTGCGTTCGGAACTGGGGTCCCTGCGGGCGGAGCTGGAAGGCAAGAGGAAAGCGCTGGAAGACGAGGTACGGAGGCTGCGGGCGGAACTCGCGGACCTGGAGGAACGGAAGAAAGGGCTGGAGGAAGGCATCGACGGGGAGGTCCTGGACCTCTACCGCCGCCTGCTCGGGAGCAAGAACAACCTGGCCGTGGTGAAGGTCGAGGAGGGGGTATGCCTGGGATGCCGGGTGGAGCTCCCCGGCAAGGAGTATGACCGTTTCCTCAAGTCCGAGGCGGTTTTCCGCTGCCCCAACTGCGGACGTATCCTGGTGAAGTGAGGTAGGGGGCGGAGAGCGGGAAGAGGAGGAGGCGGCGATATGCCTTCGACCAGGAGGAGCAAGAGGAGCGTGGTGGACCCCTTTTTCCAAGGGGCCAAACGTTTCGAGGAACTGCACGTCCATGTGGACGGCGCCGCGCGGGGAAACCCGGGGCCCGCGGCCATCGGGGTGGTGGTGAAGACCCGGCAGGGCAGGAAGGTGGCGGCCTTCGGCGAGGCCATAGGCGAGACCACCAACAACTACGCGGAGTACACCGCGCTGGTGCATGCCCTGCGCCTGCTCTCCGTCTTCGAGGTGGACCGCCTGCGCATCCACACCGACAGCGAGCTGGTGGCCAGGCAGATAAGGGGGGAGTACCGGGTCAGGGACAAGAACCTGCGCAGCCTGTATGCGCAGGTGATGTCCATGCTGGGCCGTTACCGCGACTGGGAGGTCCTCCACGTCCCTAGGGAGGAGAACGCGGAGGCGGATGACCTCGCCAACCTGGCGCTGGACGAGGCGGGGTTCGCGGGGACGCGGGCGGGGCGGCGCGCGGCCGAGCCTCCCTCCGGGCAGGAGAGCCTGTTCGCGGGCGAAGGCGCGGAAGAGGAAGAGAAGGAGCAGGAATAGAGGTGTTCTTCCTCGCGCACCTGGGCTACGCCGCCGCCCCCGCGTCCCTGGCCGCGAGGGAGTGGGGAGAGCGGCGCGGGTTCTCCTACGGGGCTCCGGACATGCGGTGGCTGCTGGCCGGCGCCGTGCTCCCGGACGTGATAGACAAGACGGTCGGCCAGGTCCTCTTACGCCCCTATTTCCAGAACGGCCGCATCTTCACCCACACCGTGGCCCTTACCCTCGCCGCGCTGCTGGCGGGAGCGTGGTCGTGGAGGCGGCGCGGCGACGGACGCCTGCTTCTTCTGGCCTGCGGCATGGCGAGCCACCTGTTGCTGGACCGCATATGGATGGAGCCCACCACCGCCTTCTGGCCCTCCCTGGGTCCCTTCCTGCGCCACCCTTCACTGGGGACCATCATGGAGCAGATAAGGGAACACCTCACGGATCCCTTTTTCTGGGCCGGCGAGGTCTCCGGCGGCGTCCTCCTGGTGCTTTCGCTGCGCGTGCTGGGGGTGAGCGACCGCCGTGCCCTGGGAGATTTTATCTTCCGCGGGAACTCCCCCGCGCTGGCGGAGATGGCGGTGGCGGAGCGCCGCATGTGAGTTGACCTTCGGGGAAGGCGCCTCTTCGCGGAGGCTTTCGGGGGCGCGCCGCGCGTGAGGGAGGGCCACGCCCTGTATTCACCGGCGCCGCCGCGGGCGTCATTGCGCCCCCGCCCGGGGGCAAATAAAATGATGGGGTCATGGGAACCGCGTATATCGTCAGGCACGGAGAGACCGAATACCATGCCCAGCACCGCCTGCTGGGACGCCTGGACATCGGATTGAACAATACAGGGCGGGAGCAGGCGCGCCGCGTGGCGGCTTTTTTCGCAGGTATGGAGATCGCCGCCATATATTCCAGTCCCCTCCGCCGCTGCTTGGAGACGGTAAAGCCGCTGGCCGAGAGCAGGGGCCTCGAGGTGGTGGTCATGCCGGGGCTGATGGAGGTGGACATGGGAGAGTGGGACGGACAGCCCATCGCCGAGCTCTTCGCGGAGGACAACGAGACCGCGAGCAGATGGATGCGCAACCCCTCCTCGGTGACCATCCCCGGGGGAGAGGACTTCGCCTCCGTGAAAAAGAGGGTGATGGAGGCCGTGCGGGAGATCACCTCCCGCCATCCCGGAGACGAGCGGGTGGTGGTGGCCACCCACGGCGGTCCCGTGAGGGGGATCCTCTGCGAGGCCCTGCGCATGGACCTGGACGACATGTTCCGCCTCCAGATAGACCTGGCTTCCATCTCCGCCGTCAGGTACTTCGACGGCGGCATACCGGAAACGGCCATGGTGATCCTGGTCAACGAGACCCTGCATCTCCGGTGAGCGGCTCCGGGCCTCGACCGCGGCCGGCGAGACCGCTCTCTCACCTGTCGGGAAAGCCTCGCGCCTGCACCCCGCGGAAAGGGCGTGACATGCGGCGTTCGGGAAGCCTGCGGGATGTCAAATAATGCCAGTCTAGCGGCGGGAAAACGCGGAGAGGGGAGGACATGTCGGGGAACGTTCCTGAGGCATCGCCGGGAAGGGTCAGGGCCATCCTCTTCGACTGGGACGGCACCCTCGCCGACACCATCGAGCTCATCCTCTTCACCTTCGCAGAGACCTTCCGCGTGCTGGGCATCCCCCCGCGGAGCAGGGAAGAGGTGCTCTCCCAAGTGGGAAGGCCGCTCATGGAACAGGCCATGGACATCGACCCCGCCCGCGCGGAAGAGATATTCTCCACCTACCAGCGCATCTACGAGGAGAACCACCGTCGCCTGGTGAGGGAGTTCCCCGGGGTCAGGCAGGCCTTGGAGAGCCTGCGGGAAAGGGGGTATCTCATGGCGCTGGTGACCAGCAAGCGAGCCGACGGCGCCTTTCACGACCTGCGCCATTTCGGCTACGGGGGCTATTTCGACGCCGTGATCACCGCCGACGACACGGTGATGCACAAGCCGCACCCCGAGCCTGCCCTGGAGGCGCTGCGCCGTCTGGAGGCCGCGCCGGAGGAGGCGACCTTCATCGGGGACAGCCCCTTCGACATACGTTGCGCACACGCCGCCGGCATCACCGCGGGGGCGGTGGAATGGGGCCCCTTTCCACGCCGGGTACTGGAGGCGGAGAAGCCGGACTACTGGGTGCCCGAGCCCGCCGCCCTGAATAAAATATTATGGGGTCAGCCCCGGACATGGGACAAACCATAACCCGAAAAGACGAATCGCTCTTCCCCCCGGCGCCATCATCCAACTTCGCCGCCGTTACGGCCACAAAGCATAACCCAAAAAGACGAATCGCTCTTCCCCCAGGAGGCGAGACAGAACCCGTTCCTGATGGAAAGGCGCCTGGAGGAGAGTAAACAGGTGCGTGAAGCCGCGGGTGTTGACCGGCGGTTTGCGTAAGGCATGACGGTTGGTAAAAAGAAAAAACACATTAATCCATTAGCTCAGGAAGGGATGGCGCCGGCACAAAATGAGGTTGCGCCATGGGCTTAAAGCTCCTACATTTAGCGTGTTCCTGAGCAGATGTCATAATCGAAGATGTCATAATCGATAAAGAAAAATGTCCCATGTCCGGGGCTGACCCCATGATAGACAACTCTTGACGGCTGTGGTATAGTCTCATATGTCCGCGCACCGCACACGTGTTCCATTTACGCCTTTTCGATATTTCCCGTTTCCTTCCCGCGGCCGGCTGATGTCGGTGACAAGCCACGTTACCGCCATGGCTGGGCGCAAGGAGGTTCGGAAGAGGATTCAGGTTTGGTGAAGGGCCTTCCGGGATAAAAAAATAAAGGTCCATAAAACCCCTCCTAGGACGAAAGAGAAGCATCGGAGGGCCCTTTCACCAATCATCATCCGCCCCCGGCGCGGCGGGAAAGACGGTCACACGGGGGGGCAAGGAGGACAAAGGAGCGAGGCGCTAGGGAGAGGAGGAAGCGATGCCGTACTTCGACGACGTAAAGGTGTTCTATGACCTGCTGGTGGGGGTGTTCGACGCCCTGATGAAGGACCCGGCCATCCGCCAGAAAGCCCTGGATTCGAACCTGCTGGTGAGGTTCGTGTACCGCAATCCCGAGGGAGAATACTGGATCGACTGCCGGGGCGACGAGGTGAAGGTCTATCCGGGCGAATTCACCGGCGAGGGAGAGCCGGACGCCACCCTGTCCATGGAGCTGGACACCGCGCACGCCTTCTGGTGCGGGCAGTTGAACCTGCTGGGAGCCCTTTCCAGCGGGGAGATAGAGGCAGAGGGCTCCGTCCCGCGCCTGCTCAAGATGCTCCCGGTGATCAAGCCCGCTTACGATGTATATGTAGGGCTGCTGAGGGAGAAAGGGCTCGATGACCTGATCATCGAGGAAGAAGAGGAGGACTAGGACTCCCTTTGCCCGGAGATATCTGGGCCAGGTGGCTCGATGACGCTGAGCGCGAGGTCTCCGCGGACCGGCAGGTAAGGCTCCTGCGCTCCCAGGTGCGGGACCGCGTGCTCCACAGGGCGTCGCTCAGACCCGGTGCCGTGGTCCTCGACCTGGGGTGCGGCACCGGTTTTCTTTCCCTGGAGGCGGCGCGCGTGGTCGGTCGGGGAGGCATGGTGATAGCGGCGGACAGCAGCGAAGGAGCGCTGCGCACCCTTTCCCGCAGAGCGGAGGAAAGGGGCCTCGAGAACCTGCGCCCGCTGCATGCCGACGTCGGCCGATTGCCCGTCGAGGACCGCGCGGTGGACGCGGTGGTGTCGCGTTCCGTGCTCTGCTATGTGCGGGACCGCGCGGCGGTGTTGAGGGAGGCGCTGCGCGTGCTCAAGCCGGGAGGGTTTCTCTCCATCTTCGAGCCGGTGCTCGCCGAGGAGGAGATATCCATGGACTGGGGAGAGGAGAGATTCCTCTGGGAGAAGGCGACGGGGATCCTGAAGACAGCGCATCCCTCCTACGCTTTCCGGCGTTCGGACCTGGTGCGCGAGGTGAAGGAGGCGGGTTTCCAGGAGGTGGAAAGCTTCACCTGGCATGCCGAGGTCACACGTCCTTACTCGGGGACGGACGAGGCATTGCGTGAACTGCGGGACTGCCTTCCAGGGGAGCTCTCCCCGGTGTCGGTGTGGCTCAGGGAGGGAATGTCCGAGGGGGAAGTGAGGGCGCTGGCCGCTCGACTGGCGGCGGAATCCGCGAAACCGTCCTACCGCGACGTGCTCCCTTGCATATACATCTGGGGCAGGAGTCCGGTCGGTTGAGGCGGAGACGGAGGGGCGCGAGGGCGGCGGGGAAGCGATCTCGGCGGAAGGAAGAGAGGCGATGACGCCGCCGGTGTCGGTCCGGCGGAGAGAGGAAGGAGAGGAGCATGAGAGGTTTCTGCGGGAGGATATTGGAGGTGGACCTGGGAAAGGGAACCATTGCCGAGAAGGCGCTCTCGGAGGAGGTCTTCAGGTCCTATATCGGAGGCACCGGCCTGGGCGCTTACCTGCTGCTTAAGGAGATGGATCCCCTGGCCGACCCTCTCTCGCCGGAGAACCCCCTCATGTTCCTCGACGGGCCCCTCACCGGGAGCAACTTCCCGGGGAGCGGCAGGTCGTCGGTGGTCGCCCTGTCGCCGCTCACCGGCCTCTGGGGCGAATGCAACGTGGGGGGTTCCTTCGGGGCCGCGGTCAAGCTGGCGGGCTTCGACGGCATCGTGTTCCGGGGCAGGGCGCAGAAGCCCGTGTTCCTGTGGCTCGAGGGAGGGAAGGCGGAGCTGCGCGACGCCTCTCACCTCTGGGGCCTGGACGCCTATCAGACCAACGACCGCCTGCAGGAAGAGCTCAAGGGAGATGGCGGGCCCGTGCGCACCATGCAGATAGGTCCGGCGGGGGAGAACGGGGTGCGCTTCGCGGCCATCGTGAACGAGATAGGCAGCGTGGCGGGGCGATGCGGCCTCGGGGCGGTCATGGGTTCGAAGAACCTCAAGGCATTGGCGGTGCGGGGCGGCGGCAAGATGGGTTACGCCGACCCCGAGAAGGCCAAAGAAGTGCGCAAGGCGGTGGCGGAGAAACTGGAGAACGGCCTCCTGGCGGGAACGCTGCACGAGATGGGGACCAACGGGGCCCTGGACACCGGCATGCTCTCGGGGGACGTGCCGGTGAAGAACTGGCGCCTGGGGGAGTGGATGGAGGCCTTGGATACCCTGAACTCCTTCTATTACAACGATCATCTTCTGGTGAAGATCGTCGGTTGCTACGCGTGCACGGTGCGCTGCAAGCGGGTGGTCAGGGTGGAGGGCGGCCCCTTCGCCATGGAGGAGCACGCCGGCCCGGAGTACGAGACGGTGTGCATGATGGGCACCAACCTCATGAACCCCAGCCTGGAGGCGGTGGCCAAGGCCAACGACCTCTGCAACCGCCTGGGCATGGATACCATCGCCATGGGCGCGGTGCTCGCCGGGCTCATGGAGGCGCAGGAGAGGGGGATCATCGGCGTAAAAGAAACCGGGCTCGACCTCAGCTGGGGGAACATGGAGGCCGCCCTGGAGGCTATCCGCATGACCGCGGCGCGAGAGGGCTTCGGGGAGCGCATGGCCGCGGGCTCGCGAGCTCTGGCGGAGGAGCTGGGCGCGCCCGAGCTGGCGGTGACGGTGCGCGGGCTGGATTTCCCTGCCCACGACCCGCGCGGTTTCCACGGCTACGGGCTGGCCTACGTCGTGGGCGCCCGGGGCGCCTGCCACCTGAACTCCACCAACCTGCTCATAGAGGGCGGCATGGGATCCTGGCCCGAGATCGGGCTCAAGGGGCCCTATAAAGGGATGACCAGCAAGGGCAAGGCCGAGCTGACCTGGAAGTGCCTGTCGGTGGGCCAGCTCTTCAACTCCCTGTGCATGTGCGAGTTCATCGGGGCTTTCCTGTCCCTCAACGACCAGGTGGAGATGATGCGCGCGGCGACGGGCTTCGACTGGACCCTGGACGAGCTCTTGCAGTGCGGGTGGAGGATCTGGTACCTGAAGAGACACATCCTCAACCTGCGCGGCTCGGGCAGGAACGACGACGTGCTTCCCCCGCGCGCCCTAACCCCCACCGAGGAGGGAGCCAACGCGGGATCCGTCCCCGACATGGAACGCATGCTCGCCGAGTTCTACGAGCTGGCCGGCCTGGACGAGGACGGAAAGGTGCCTTCGGAAAAAGTGGAGATCATCTGAGGGCCCGGGAGCCGGGAAGGGATTAAAGGGCGCGCACAGGGAGTTTCCTGCCGTACGCGGAGAGGTTGTCGGCCGAGTTCCACGACCTGGTTCTACGAGCCGGCCGGCCCGGACGAGGACGGGCGCGTGCCTCTCGAGAAGCTGGAGATATGAGAGGTCCTGGAGGCCGGGCCTCCGAGGGGGAAGAGCAAGGGTCGATGCCGCCGGGATCCCGTTGCCTGCGCCGACGCGGTACCGGTTTTACGGGAGGACATGGGAGCCGGACGCCCGGCTCCCGTTCTTCTTTTCTGGCCCGCGGAATCGGGGTTGGGGGCACGGCCGCAGTGGCCGACCTTGTTTCGAGTCCCGCAACTCCTGCCGCCGGTGACCGCGGCTTGCATCCCGTCTTCGCAGGTCCTTCGCCTGTTCGGGAAGCCGCGTCTCCTCCCTTTATAAGCCGCTCAGCCCAGCAGGTTGGCGACATAGAGCGCGCTTCCCGAGGCCTGTTCCGTGCCCACGCCGCGGGCGCCCGCGTCCGCGCCCACCAGCCACAGGTCCTTCACCGGCGTCCAGGGCGCCGGCTTGTGCACGCCCGTTTGCCCCACGCACTGCGCCAGGCCGATGCATTCCCCCGTGGGCTTCCCGGTGATGGAGGCGGTGTGGGCGATGTGGGTGCGCATCTTCCACTCGATGTGCGATTCCATGCGCGGAAAGATCTCGAAGAGCCTCTTCTCGGCGCGGTCCAGGATGCGCTCGCACTGCTCCACGTTCTCCTTCGTCACCTCTATGGGTCCAGGCACGCCGCAGATCACCAGCTGCTTTCCCGGGGGCGCGGCGTAGGGGTCCCATTCCGAGGGCATGGGGGTGAACAGGAAGGGGTCTTCGGGCACGCCGCCCTCGTCGATGTAGTCGAACATGTGGTCCGGGTCCACGTTGGGGATGTTGAAGAAACTGGGGGCAGGAAGGTCGATCACCCTGCGGTCGAGCCCGTACTTTATGGTGATGAAGGAGTAGGAGTAACGCAGGCCCCGGACGTAGGAGACGTATTCGGACGGGAAGTTCTCCTCGCCCGCCATCTCCAGGGTGCGCTTGATCCCCGCGTTGGAGATGACCACGTCCGCCTCGATGACCTCGCCTTCCCCCGTCTCCACGCCCCGCGCCTTGCCGTCGCGCACCACGATGCGCTTCACCTCGCACCCCAGGCGCAGCGTGCCTCCGTCACGCCGGAAAGCGCGCAGGAAGGCGCCGGGTATCTCGCGCGAACCTCCCCGGGGCACCCCCAGGGTCTTCTTGCGGAAGGCGTTGGCGAAGCACCACAGGAACTCGCCCGCGCTCACCTGCTCATAGGGCACCACGGTGAGGAGCATAGAGAGGGCGGCCATCCCCTGCAGGGGAGCCCAGTCGTCGGTTATGCGGTGCAGGAACTCCTGCATGGTTATCTCGTCCAGCTCCGCGAGGTAGGAGGGGTTCAGGCGCGCGATCTTCACCACCGCCATCAACGTCTCGAGGGGAGAATTTTTGCGCGAGGCGCGATAGATCTCGCGCTCCAGCTCCCTGCTCATGCGCCCGCGCCCCAACATCTTCAAGGCCATGTCCCTCGCCATGGCGAGGTTGGCGCGGAGGTTGGTTATAGGCATGCGGGGATCGGTGAGGCTCTGGTAGAGGTTCATGAAATTGCGTCCGCCCAGCAGCAGATGCTCGCCGGGGTTGGCAGTGAGCCACTCCAGGTCTCCCCGGACCATGCGGTTGATGTCCCCGTGCTGCCCGGAGTCGCCCATGGAGAACATGTGCACGCCCGAGTCCACCACGAACCCGTCCCGGGTGAAGGACCAGCATTTTCCACCGTAGAACGGGTTGCGTTCCAGCAGGGTCACCTGGTGCCCGCGCGCCTGTAGGAGCGCGGCAACCCCCGCTCCGCCGGGCCCGGATCCGATGACCACGATCTTTCTTCTCCTGTCCGTGTACATATCCTATTACCTCGCTTTCCTCGTCGTACGGACCTTCATCCCGCCACGTTCGCGTAGCCGGGCATGCCCTGCTGCATGATGCGGTGCACGAACTTGAGGCGGTCGAATCCCATGAAAGCCAGCCGGAAGCCCAACACCGTGAGCGGGGTAGGCTGCAGCTCCATCATCCGGGCCAGGGTATAGGCCGTGGTGAAGACGCGCGTGCAGCGCCTGAACTCGCGCCATGCCCTTTCCCCATCCTCGACAGCCATGGCGGCGATCCTGCCGGAGACCAGGGCGCCGTGCAATCCGAAGAAGGCCACCGGGTCCATGGCCCCGGCGAGGGTGCCGGCCAGGATCTTGCTGCCCGCGAAGATCCTGGGGGTGCGGATGCTGGCGGCGGGGACGGGGAAGGTGAAGGAGCTCCATCGCGGCACCTCGAAGCCGGAGTACTTTTTCACCTGCTCGGCGAAGCGGTCGCGCCCGGCCAGGGAGATGGGCTTGCGGCGGTTGAAGAGGTGGGCGTAGAGGATGCCTCGGAAGGCCGAGGTGTAGCCGTAATCGCTGGTGTAGGTGTCGTGGTACATGTGCACGAAATTGAGGTCGGGGTCGCAGGTGCCCTTGTAGGTGAAATGATGCGAGGTGAGGTAGGGGATGCCGAAGGAGTCGAAACCCTCGAAGTGCAGGCCGGTGGCCACGATGGTGTTAGGGGGCAGCTGGGCGAAATCCTCCTGTGAGAGGACAGGGGTGGCGAAACGGAATTCCACCCCCGCTTCCAAGGCCAGGCGATAGAGATGTGAATCCAGGCTGCTCTCCCGGGGGCCGCGCTCGAAGAAATAGGCGTTGATGAGTGAAGGGTCGATCTTCATCGCCTTGCCCCCGGCGATCTCCACCATCTCCCGGATGGGCTCGATCCCCGGCCGGATATCGAAGCCCACGTATCTGCAGATCCCCTCTAGGTCCAACGGGCTTCCCTGGCCCGAGGGATGGTAGAGCGGGGAACCCCCGATGCGTTCCTCCCGCTCCAGGACCACCACGTGGTGGCCGCGCCGCGCCAGGTTGACGGCGGCGGTGAGTCCGGCCAGGCCGGCGCCGACGATGGTCACCTCTGACATAACATCACCCTCCCTTGCTGAACAGGTAAAACCCCGCCTGGACATAGATGCTCCATGACCCGGTCTCCGGTCTCGCGGCGCATGTACGCCGCCGCGCTGCCCCCCGCCCATAAAATCGACTTTATATCGATTTTGTCAAATATGGCCGTTTAGCTGGTAAAACACACAGGATTCCCGCCTCTTGCCGCCTTGACAGGTCGCCCGTACGTACCTATAATAAACCTCGCTGGAATGACTGACCAGTCGTTCACACGAATATATATAACACAAAGTTAATGTATGTAAACCAGGGGACACGCAAGGGGGTCCGCCAGGGCCCTTTTCCGGCAAGCAGGCAGGCATGGGCGGCAGGGATAAGGAGGTAAGCCGATGGTGGCGGCGGATGTCATCCGTGAACTGGAGGAGATAGTCGGAAAGGCCAACGTGGCGCGCGGCGCATCGGCGCTGGCGGGTTATTTCGAGGATGCACCCGGAGATACCAGACTGGTCCTGGTGAAACCGGCGGACGAGTACGAACTGAGCGAGGTGGCGGAGCTCGCCTCCAAGGCCAGGGTGCCCATGTATTCGGTGCGAAGGGAAAAGATGGAAAACTCGCTGGCCGCCGGCGAGGGCTTGCTCATCGACCTGGGGCGCATGGACGGCATCAAGGAGATCGACCGCCGCAACCTCATGGCCCATATCTACGCCGGCGTCACCTACGAACGCCTGCAGGAGGAGTGCCTGAAGAAGGACTGCAAGCTCCTCCTCCCGGCGGCGGCGCGGTCGCGCTCGGTGCTGCGCTCCTATATCGACCGCGATGTGCTCAACGGCAACGCGGTCTACAGGTTCCCCAACCTCTCCATCTTCCATGCCGTTCTGGCGGACGGGCGCATCTGGGTGTCCGGCTCGCAGCAGATGACCTCGGAGGGCATCGCCGACTTCAGGGAGGACCAGGGACCCCAGTTCTCCCTCTTCTTCGGGGCTTCCGAGGACATCTTCGGCATCCCCTTCTACGGCATCGTCTATACCTATCCGCTGCGCGAGACGCGCCGCATGCTTCTCTTCGGCTTCGACCAGGCGGAGCCCGCGGCACGGCTCGCCTACAAGGTGAACCGGGACGAGCACTGCTTCGAGTGCGTGACCGCCAACGCCCGCTATCTCTCAGCCCTGCTGGCGAAGAGCGCTGGCGAGGCGGAGGAGCTGCGCGCGAAGCTGCCGCCCTGGGTGACGGCCATCAGCCTCGAGCACCACGTGGAGCTGGTGGACCTCTGGGAGAGGTACGTGCGCCAGGACGCGGAGGCGCTGGGAGCAAGGCCGCTGGACGGCGAGCTGGTGGAGAAGATGGACCGGAAGTTCCAGGAGCCCTGGTACATCTTCGACCGCGATTACCTGCGCGGCCGCACCGGCGTCATCGACCACTACGACTTCTACGGACGGGCCCCGGGCCTGCTGGCGCGGGTGAGGGATATCGCGCAGGCCAGAGGATACGCGGGTGACGAGGTCGGACAGGTGATGATCCCCGTCTATTTCGGCGCCTCCTGCTACTGCGAGAGCGACATCTATTACGATCCCAGGGATGAAGGCGAGGCCGGGAAGGCGGCGGCGGTGAGGTCCGAGGCCTACCGCATGCTCCTGGACGAGGGCTCCTTCGTGGACCGCCCCCGCGGGGAGGTCGCCAAGATGGTGTACGACCGCGTCCAGGAGGGCTTCCTCAAGGTCCTCAAGACCTTCAAGAACATCGTGGACCCGGAGGGTATCTTGAACCCCGAGCAGTTGCTGGAGGGGGTGTAGAGGATGAAGAAGAGGATCACCGCGCCCAGGGAGGTGCTGCACGAGCTGCAGCAAGATTACTTCATCTGCACCAAGTGCAAGGTATGCCAGGCGGTGCACGTGCAGTTCTGCCCGGAGTCCCGTTTCTGGCGCAACTGCCCCTCCGGCACCCGCTTCCGCTGGGACGCCTATTACGCCTCGGGGAAGATGGAGATCGCGCGCGGGCTGCACATCAACGAGATCGAGCCCACGGAGTCCATGCGCCACATCCTGTACACGTGCATGCTCTGCTCCTCCTGCCAGGAACAGTGCTACGAGGTCAAGCAGCTCCATCCCACGCGCGTCTTCGAGCTCATGCGCGAGAAGGCGGTGCGCGAGGGGTGGGGACCCATGCCGGAGCACGCCGCGCTGGCGGAGAGCCTGGAGAAGAACGACAACCCCTTCGGGGCGGACAAGAAGAAGCGCGGCGACTGGGCCAAGGGGCTGGCCTTGAAGAACCTCCCCAAGGAGCAGGCGGAGGTGCTCTGCTACGCCGGGGACGCCTACACCAGCGACCCGGCCCTGAAGCACGCCGTGCGGGCGGCCGCTCAGGTGCTCCTGGAGGCGGGGCTGGACGTGGGCACGCTGGGAGCCAAAGAGATAAGCGACGGCTCCCTCATGCTCCTGCTCGGGGACCGCGATTTCTTCGAGACCTACGCGGCCGAGAACATCGAGACCTTCAACTCCCTGGGAGTGAAGACCATCGTCACCCCCGACACCCATGCGGCATGGGTGTTCAAGGAGGAGTACGCCCGGGAGCTGGACCCGAACATAAAGGTCCTGCACATAAGCCAGCTCTTCTCGCGCCTCCTGAAGAAGGGACAGCTCTCCCCGCAGAAGGAGGTGCCCCTCAAGGCCGTCTATCACGATCCCTGCAAGCTGGGGAGACGCTTCGACATCTACGAGGCTCCGCGCAAGGTCCTGCGCGCCATCCCCGGCCTGGAGCTGCTGGAGTTCCCCCGCGCCACCTTCAACTCCCTGTGCTGCGGCGGCGGCGGGGGAGTGCGCTACGCCTTCCCGGATTATGCCCTGTGGACGGCGAAGGAACGCCTCTTCGAGGCGGAATGGACGGGAGCGGAGGCGGTGGTCACCAGCTGCCCCTACTGCGTACAGATGTTCAACCAGGCCGTGGAGGCCACCGGCAGCGGCATGAAGGTGTACGACCTTGCGGAAGTGCTCCTGGAGTCGCTGGGGAAGGAGGTGTAGGCCATGTGGGTCAGGGATATCGCCAAGGACATCAAGGAACGCCGCATATCGGGTATCATCTTCCAGCACGAAGCAGATCCAAAGCATAACCGTCCCGAGGACCTGGCGCGGGCCAAGGAGATGCTCGCCGAAGCGCTGGGCGAGGAGTGGGTGACCGACGACCCGGTGATCCTCATCGGTTATTCCCGCGACCAGGGCCCGCTGCCCGCGCAGTACCCGCACCTGGTGGTCATGCCCTCCTCCACCGAGGAGGTGGCGGAGGTCTACCGCGTGGCCAACGAGTGCAAGGTGGACGTCATCCCCATGGGCACGGGCCTCACCACCATGGGCCTGCACATCCCCCTCTACGGGGGCATCATCATGGACCTCAGGCGCATGGACAAGATCCTCGAGGTGGATGGGGAGAACATGTACATGGTCATCCAGCCCGGGGTCAACTACCTCATGGCCCAGATCGAGGCCCAGAAGGCGAAGTGCCGGGTGCTCAACCCCTCCACCGCCGCCACCGCGGGGGTGATCTCCAACCACGCCTTCTGTAACATCAACACCCTGGCTTCCAAGTACGGGTTCGGCATCGACAACATCATCGACATGACCATGGTGCTGCCCGACGGGACCATCCTCAAGACCGGGCCTTCCGCTTACGGCGCGGTGAAGGCGCACGTCCCCGGCCCGGGGCCGGACATGGCCTCGCTCTTCCGCTACGCCTTTGGGCAGTATGGGACGGTGACCGAGATGACCCTACGCCTCTATCCGGAAGCGGAGCATATTTACCAGATTTTCCCAGCATACGAGAAGGACGACCTGGAGTGCGTCATCGACGTGCTCTACAAGGTGGCCAACGAGAACCTCACCCTGGAGCTGGCCCATATGCAGAACTCCTTTTTCGGCATCTTCGTGGGGGCGACCAACGCCATGGCCTCCTCCATCGCCGGGACCTTCCCGCGCAACAACCTCTTCACCATCTTCTCCGGCACTACCGAGGAGGAGGCGAAGCTCAAGGCGGAGATCATCCAGCGGGTGATCACGGAGATCGACCCGGAGTGGGAGTTCATGCCGGTAGATGCGGTGCAGGACCTGGTGGGTGAGCTGCGCAGCGTCAACCTCGACCGCTGGCAGAAGTACTTCAACGTCACCGTGCGCGTGATGCGGGTGCGGGGCTCCTTCCTCATCGGCGCCCTCATAGGCCACCTGGACAACTTCCTGGAGGCGGAGCGGCGCATGCGCGTGGAGACCACCAACCAGGCGGGCCATACCGACGATGCGCTTCCTCCCGATGACGCCTCCACTTACCTGCAGCCCTATCACATGGGCCGTTCCGCCTACATGGAATACGACCTCTATTCAAACCAGGGCGACAAGGACGACAACATGCGCATGTTCATGACCTACATGCGCGCCATGATGGCCGGCATACTGGGCGAGGGCCTGGTGCTGGCCTGCGGGGCCATCCCCCTCAACAAGGGCATGCCCGTGCCCCTGCCCGAGGGGATGCCCAGCCTCGATGACGTCCTGCCCCTGGTGATGCCCAACTCGGCGGCCTTCACCGACGCCTACGTGGCCTTCAAGAAGGCGGTAGACCCCAACAACATCGCCGCCCGCAGGTGGGATTACGAGACGGGGCTCTGCAAGAAGATGTCGCTCTGAGCACGCGGCCGCCGGCGCGGGCGTGAAGCGGGGAGAAAGGCGCGGAACGTCCGGAGCGGCGGCAGCGGCGGTATGTCCGGACGGGCATGAGCCCGCAGACCCGGCCAGGCGGCCGGGAACAGCAGGGAGGGGGTGATAGAGGAGGTAATGACCTCGGCCGGGAAACGGGGCGAGCGGAATGCAGCGGCGCGCGGACACGTCGCTTGACGGGAACCCCATCCCGGCACAGCCGGAAAACGGCGATTCTGGGTTCAAAGCGCCGCCCGCCGGCAAGCGCGTCGGTGGGCGGCACCCCGGCCCGGCAGGAAAGCGGCGTGGGGAGTGTGGGGGCTCCGGAAGCTGTGGCATGAAGCGACGGTGATACAGAGGGAACCGGGAAGAGAAGGCGCGGGGGGTGTCATGGCTGAGGTCACGGTAGTAGGGGCGGGGTTGGCCGGCCTGGTGGCGGCTATCAACTGCACGCGTAACGGACACCGTGTACGCGTGCTGGAGAGGTTTGAACATGTGGGGGGCGATCCCTATATACGGCCCGCGGTGGACGTCACCCCCATGGATCCCGAGCGGCTGGGGGACTTCATCGGAGTGGAGTTGGAGCCGCCTTATGTGACCCCCACGGGCGAGTTCGCCGTCTATGTTTACGGGAAGCGGCACTTGATCCCCGGAAGCAGGCTGTACCTGCATTCCGTGGAGAGAGGCTCGCGGTCCACCGCGATCGATATCTACCTTTACGAGAAGGCGCGCGAGCTGGGTGTGGAGTTCGAGATGGGGGTGGATCTTAACTCGCAGAAGGATTTCGCGGAGCTCCCCCCTAATACCATCGTGGCCACCGGCCTGGAGGTGGAGCCCTTCCTGGCCTTGAGACGCCCATACCAGGAGGTCTACGGTTTCATCGGAAAGACGCGGCACGAGGGCCCGCCTCGGATCATGGGTTTCTTCGACCGCTACACCAGTTACTACAACTACTGCGCCAACGTCAACGGAGTGGCCTTCGCGCTGGCCTTCGACTCCAGGCCGGTGACGGGATCGCTGCGGGACGAGTGGGATTGGCAGTTGCGGGAATGGGAGGGCATGGAATTCGAGTCCTGGCTGCCCCACGAGGGAGTGGTGGCGACCAGGAAGATCACCTCTCCATGCCTCTTCGCGGGCAACAAGATCCTGGCCGGGACCCTGGCCGGGATGCAGGACCCCTTCTTCCTCTTCGGGGTGCAGAGCTCCCTGGTGTCGGGGAAGATAGCGGCCGTGGCGGTGGAGGACAGGGAGCGGGCCTGGAGGCTGTTCAAGAGCTTCACCTCCGCCTATCGGTATTCCTGGCTCTACAAGCGCTTCTTCGATGCCCAGCCCCATCTTCTGCGCAACCTGGGGCTGAGGGCGGCATTCGGGTTGTACTTGGCACGTCCGGCGCTACTGCAGCCGGCGATAGACATCGCCCTGCGGTCGCTCCCCGGCTTCGGCCGCTATTAGCCTCGCCTGAAGGGGCTCATATGGAGGGATGGATCTCGAAAGCAATCGCTCCGGACTCGGGGAGGCGCAACGGTGCCTATGCCCGGAAGGATGCGGCGCGAGCCGCGGGCTGACGCAGCGGTAGCCCTAAGCCCAGACGGAGAGGAGACAGTGGGGCAGGCGAAGCGAGGCGGGACTCCGGCGCGGGAGCGCGAAGGTCGGGAAGAGGAAAGTCTTAGGGGGAGAGGATGGCCGAGAAAAAGGTCTTCATCGTGGGAGCGGGGCTGGCCGGCCTGTGCGCGGCCATAACCGCGCGCAAGCTGGGGTACGAGGTCCACTGCGTGGACAAGTACAACCGGGTGGGGGGGATGCCGGGCGCACATCCCTTCGTGGACTCGACTCCTTTCGATACCGGGCTGATGTCGCGCTTCCTCGGCGTTCCCATCGGGGAGCCGCAGGTGCGGCCGTGCGAGAACTTCGATGTCTATGCCTTCGGGAAGCTGTGCAGGCTCAACCCCGCCTATTCCATGCTATGCAACGTGGAGCGGGGACCCCGCCGCACCGCCATCGACCGCTACCTGCACGACATCGCGGTGGAGATGGGGGTCACCTTCGAATGGGGAAACCCCGTACGGTCGCAGAAGGACCTGGCGCAGTTCCCGCCCAATACCATCGTGGCCACGGGCCCGTACCGGGAGTCCTTCGATGCCCTGGGCATCCCGCACGAGACCGCCTACGGTTACGTGCTGAGCTCCAGGTACCGACCCCGCGGGGCGCCCTCGGACGCCTCGCGCGTGGCCATATACTTCGACCACTACACCAAGGATTACTGCTACCTGCCCTCCTCCAACGGGATCGTGGCGGGGCTCTTCTTCGCCCGCCGCCCGGTGGGCAAGAAACACCGCGACGTCTGGGAGAGGCAGTTGCTGGAGACGGAGGGGGTGGAGTTCAAGACCTGGCACGAGGAGAGGGGTTACTTCGCCTCGCGTTATCCGGGCCAGCCGCGCCTTTTCGCCGGCAACAAGATCCTCGCCGGCACCCTGGCGGGCGCCCAGGATCCGGGGACCTACTTCGGCTGCCACGGGGCCATGGTCTCGGGTAAGATCGCCGCCATAGCCCTGGAGGACAAGGCCACCGCCCAGGAGATGTTCGACCTCTGCAACAGGAGCTTCAACCGCATGTGGTTCCTGCGGCGCGTGGCCATCAACTATGCCCCGGAGGCGACCCGCGGCGTGGCCCTCACCACCGCCATCGGGGCGGTGGCGCGGTCGGACCTGCTGGGGAGGATGCAGGGGCTGAGCCTGAGGCGCATGATACCCGGTTTCCTCTTGCTGGAGAGGATGGATAGATATGCCAGGTACATAGACATCTAGGAGGAAGCGATGGGAAAGAAGGAGGGTCCGGTTTATATCGTGGGCGCCGGGCTTGCGGGGCTCGTGGCCGCGATAAACCTCGCACGCGAGGGCCGGGAGGTGACCGTGCTCGAGAAGGGGAAGCGGGTGGGAGGTCTCGCCATCTACAACCCCTCGCCGCACGGCACCCCCATGGACGCCGCGGCCATGTCGCGCTATACCGGCATCGACCTCGAACCGGCCATGGTGCGCATGACCGAGGGGATGCTGGTGGTGTGGGGCAAGCGTTTCAAGCTGAAGTTCCCTCCCAACGTGCAGTCCTGGATGATAGAGCGGGGGCCTAGGAAGTCCTCCATGGACCATTATCTGTACCGCATCGCCACCGAGCACGGGGTGAAGTTCGAGTTCGATCAGGCGGTGGTCACCGACCGGCAGGTGAGCGAGCTTCCCCGCGGGAGCATCATGGCCACCGGCCTGCACGGCGACGGTTTTGAGGCGGCGGGGGTGCCCTATCAGCCCCTCTACGGGTATTTCGCCAAGTGCCGCGTGCCCTGGCAGGAGGCGCGGGTGTCCTTTTATTTCGACGACTACACCCCCGACTACGCCTTCACCTGCTCCGTGAACGGCATCGCCTTCGCCCTCATCTTCAACCGCCACCGTCCCGTGGCGAGATGGGAGATGGAGAAGTTCGCCGAGCAGGCCACCCTGGAGGACGGGTACCCCTTCAAGGAGTTCCTGCCCCTGGGAGGGGGGGCGAAGGGAGGGGCAGCTGCGGCCCCCACGCGGCATCTCTCCAATCCCAGGCTTTTCCATGGCGACCTCATCCTCGCCGGCACCTTGGCGGGGGTGATGGACCCCCTGCTCTTCTTCGGCATGCACGGGGCCTTCGCGTCAGGGAAGGTCGCCGCGCGCGCCTTGAGCGACCCCGCCGGAGCCTACGACGAGTTCCGCCGCCTCAACTGGACCTTTTATCCGCTGCTGGTGGCCAAGCGCATAATCGACCGCAGCCCCAGAGACCTGGTGCTCAAGTACCCCATGCAGGCGGCGCTGCCCTTCATGCCCCTGTTTCACCGCTTCTTCCTGCGCTATGCCTTCATGGTCAACGTGACCGGCTACGGACGCATCTGACCACGAAGATCCCGAAGACCTATACCGATTGGGCGGCGGCTTATAAGGTATGCAGACAATGTTTTTAAGGACGGCGAGAACGGAAAGGAGAATGTCCCATGTCCGGGGCTGACCCCATAGTCGTCATCGGGGCGGGGCCGGCAGGACTCGCGGCCACCTACGAGCTCCGCAAGAAGGGCGTGGATGTCATCTGCCTGGAGGAGAAGGACGTGGCGGGAGGACGCGCCCGGGGCTACAACAAGGAGGGCTACCAGTTCGACCTCGGCGCGCAGTTCTCCGCCGACCTCTGCACCACCACTTTCCGGCTCTGCGAGGAGCTGGGGATGAAAGACGCCATCCAGGATTTCAATTTCATGGGGGCGATGTGGCGGAACGGAAAACTCTATCCCATACCCGCCACCATCAATCCCCGGGAGGCGCTGAAGCACTGGCGCGAGATCGTGAGGTTCCGCGGTCTTCCCTGGAGGGGATACCCCCAGATGGCCAGGGCGGCCTTCCACATGCTCAGGCGCCGCCGCGACTTCGACTTCGAGACCATGGACCCCGAGCCGGTGCTCGACCTCTCGGACATCAGCATCGAGGAATACGCCCTGCGCTATGGCGGACAGGTAGCCTTGGACTACGTCTTCCAGCCGCTGACCGCGTCCCTGACCCTGGGCGAACCCGACCAGGTGGGGGCGGCCCATATCCTGGGCCTGCTCATGGGACTCATGCCCGGCCTCAAGTTCTTGAAACGGGGCATCGGTTCCCTGCCCGCCGCCCTCTACGAGGAGTGCAAGGACTCCATACGGCTCTCCACCCCCGTGAACCGGGTGGTGCTGGAGGGCTCGAAGGTGAAGGGGGTGGAGACCCCGGAGGGATTCATGGACGCCGACGCGGTCATCTGCACCACCACCGCCACCACCGCCCTGCGGCTCATCCCCGACCTGCCGGACACTCTCCGCAAGCCCCTGGAGACGGTGACCTACAGCTCCTGCATCCACTTCATCTTCGCCCTCAAGGAAAGACTCCTTCCCGAGGGGTGGTACGCGGTCACCTTCTCCCGCAACGAGGGCTCCATCCAGCCCGGTTTCGCCGACGCCGGCGGCAAGTCACCCTACTTTGCGCCCCCCGGCGCGGGCCTGGTGCACTGCCTGACCTGGGGCAGGCGGGCGAAAGAACTCAACGAGCTGCCCCTTGAGGAGTTGAAGCGCATGATGATCAAGGACCTGCAGATGATCGTGCCCACCATGCCGGACGAGCCCTACATGACCGTGGCGGTGCGCTGGGATGAGGCCATATGCCTCGACCCTCCTGGCCAGGCGCGGGCCATCCACCACATGCGCAAGAACAACTACCGGGACGTGGAAGGGCTGTACTTGGCCGGGGAGTACATGTACCTCATCTCCTGCGTTGAGGGGGCGCTGCGCAGCGGCGTAGAGGCGGCCGCCGAGGTCTGGGGTCAGCCCCGGACATGGGACAAAATGGCGTTCCGGGAGAACGGCTGACCCAAAGTACGCTCGGCTGTCCTCACGAAGATGTTGGCGCAGATGGTTGCCTGAGCTTGAAGCGCCCGATTAAGAGGAAGAGTTCGGGAGACCGCTGATTCAGGTAAAGCGGCGCCTGAAGAGCTTGCAATAGATCCACGGTGCTACCGAAGCCCGCTCTTCCAGCAAACCCACTCTTCCAGCAAACCCATCCCTGGGCGGAAAGCGGCGCCTGAAGAGCTTGCAGTAGATCCACGCTGCTACACCGGGGGTCCGGCTCGTCTCTAGGGAGGGCAGAAGGACGCAAGCGCGCTGGACAATCGAAATCCTGGTTAGAGGATGTTCATGGGAATGTTTCAGAGGATGGAAAAATGGAGATCAGAATGTCCCATGTCCGGGGCTGACCCCATGATGGTGGTCAGGGTTGCCGTGGCGGGCGGGTGAGATAATGTTCCCTGAGGAGGTAAAGAATTGCGGGAACTGGAGCGGAGGAGGTTTCTCGGCCAGGCCGGCAGGGTGGCGGCGGGGCTGGGCGCGCTGTACCTGGCCACAGCCATACCGGGATGCGGCGGCAATAGCGACACCTGCCCGGTGGAAGTGGGGCCGCAGGCCGCGCCTGACGAGATCCCTACGCCGCCAGGACCGAAAGAGATACCTTCCGGTCTGGTGGTGGTGAAGGGATCTGACTCCGCGGCCATGCTGCGCAGGGGCCTGGAGGCCTGGGGAGGGCTCGGGGCCCTGGGCGTCGCGGGCAGGAAGGTGCTCATCAAGGTGAACGCCGCCTTCGCGCGGCCGCCGCAGGACGCCACCACCACCCATCCCGAGCTGGTGGCCGAGGCGGTGCGCTTGTTCCTGGCGGCGGGGGCCTCCGGGGTGACCGTCTTCGACCATATCCTGCAGGACCTGGTGGACCAGACGCTGGAGAGGAACGGCATCGGTCCGGCGGCGAAGGCGGCGGGCGCCGAGCTGGCGTTCCACGCGGTGAAGAAGCCGGGGCCTTCACGCACGGTCGCGATACCCGGCGCCACCGCCCTGCCCTCGACGGGCATCCTGGAGGAGATCTTCCAGGCCGATATCATCGTGAGCATGCCCAAGGCGAAGCACCACAGCGGCGCCGGCCTGTCCATGGCCATGAAGAACTTCATCGGCATCACCCGGGATATGGGGAATTTCCACCACATCGACCTGCACCGGGCCATCGCGGAGATCTACACCGTGGTCAGGCCGGCACTGGTGATCACCGATGCAACCACCATCCTCCTGGACCACGGCCCCGGCGGACCCGGCACGGTGGCCGCGCCGGGAAAGGTGATCATCGGCACCGACCCCGTGGCCGTCGATTCCTACACCTGCGGGCTTTTCGGCGTGGCTCCATCCAGCATCAGGTACATAACCCTCGGCGAGCAACTGGGGGTGGGGACGAGCGACTTCGCATCCCTGGGCGTGAGGGAGGTGGATGCATGAGGACGGGCAGACGCCGCGCCGTCCACTGGACGCGCAGAACGGTGCAGGCGCTCTTCCTCGCGCTCTTCGTGCTGGCGGCTTGGGCGGCTTCCTACCCGCCGGCCGGGACGATGAGCGAGAACCTCTTCCTGCGCGTGGATCCCCTGGCCGCCTTCGTTGCGGCGCGGGCGAGCAGCCTCTGGTTGTATCTGCTGCCCGCATGGATATTGCTGGGTCTCACCGTCTTCAGCGGGCGCTTCTTCTGCGGGTGGATCTGTCCTCTGGGCTCGTTCCTGGAGATGCTCCCCTCGCTGGAGAGAAGGCGTGCCGCAAGCCTCGCGCGCCTACGGCCCCGCGACCTCTCCGGCAAGCCCATCGGCGAGGGAAACCTCAGGCTGCGCATAAAATATCCCTTCCTGACGGCACTGCTCATACTCTTTCTCCTGGGCGTCAACGCGCTGTGGATCTTCGACCCCCTGGTCATCGCCAACCGAGCGGTCGTCTTCGTCCTCGCGGGTGGCGTGCCCATCGTGTTCATAGCCCTGGCGGTGCTCGCGGTGGTGGCCGGGCCGCGCTTCTGGTGTCAGGAGATGTGCCCCCTGGGAGCCTGCCTATCCGCGGCGAGCATGGCGGGGTCCCGCCTTCCCGCCAAAGCTAGTCCGCTGGCGCTGGTGAAGGACGAGGAGGCATGCATCCACTGCGGGAGGTGCTCGTTGGTCTGCCCCTTCGGCATCGTGGAGGTGGCGGACAGCGCGAAGACGGGCCGCGTTGCCATCGCCGACTGCGCCCTGTGCGGGGAGTGCGTGGCCGCGTGTCCGGTGGAGGGAGCGCTGTCCCTGTGCTCTTTCGGCGCCCCCCTGCAGCGTTCCGGCAAAAAGAGACGATCAAGGAGTAGGGGAACAGGCATTCCGACGCAGGGCGCAGATCACGCCGGTGATGGGCACGACCGCGAGGAGGAGACGCGAGGCGCTCAGGAACGGCGAGAGAGAACGATGGCTCCCGTGAGCCGCAGGTCACCTCTTTCCCGGACGTCCCGACGCCCGGGGACGGAACCTAAAGCATCAGGGAACCCTGTTTCGGGGGAAGACGAGGATACGTCCGCCCCGCATACGGCGCGGGTATCGGGGAGAGGCGGTGCGCCATGAGAAAACTGAAGGTGGGACGGCGCGACTTCCTGGCCTTGGGCATGGCCGGCGCCGGTGCCGTGCTGGCCCACGCCGCCTGGCGCGATACCGCGGCGGGCTCGGAGCCGCTGCTCAGGCCGCCCGGGGCCCAGGACGAAGAGGCCTTCGTGACCCGGTGCATGCGTTGCCAGGAGTGCGTACGCTCCTGCATGACCGGGTGTCTGGAACCCGCGGGGCGGGAGTTCGGGACCTTGAGGTTGTGGACTCCCCGTCTCAATCCCGCCCTGGCCAAGTGCGAGTTCGAGCTCTGCGGCCGCGCCTGCGCGCGGGCCTGCCCCGTGGGGGCCATCAGGCGCCCCGCCGACGGCGAGGTGCGCATCGGCACCGCGGCGGTGGACAGGTCTAAGTGCATCGCCTGGAATGAGGGCAAGGACTGCCTGGTCTGCTATGAGCGCTGCTCCTACGCGGCCATCGAGGCCGATTCCCGCGGCAGGCCGCGGGTGGTCGCCGAGAGGTGCGTGGGGTGCGGGGCCTGCCAGAACACCTGCGTGACCTGCCCCGATCCCGCCATCGTGGTCTATCCCCCCGATGAAGCCCCTCCCGCGGGCGGCGGAGGAGGCGGAAAGGGCGAGCGCGGCAGCAGGGGCTGACAGCGGCTCGGACCGTCTCCGTCTTACCCTGCATACCGGGACCATGAGACAGACTGGGTTCTGCCGTAACCGACCCTCTTGACCAACGGAAGACTACCTGTCCGCTGATGAGCCCTTGTTTGTGTGCAATGACAGACATAGGGTTGAGCCGGATATCAACCTTGCCTTCGCTCTTCGATGATGACCGCCGGGGAGGCGGAGAAGAGCGCCTTCTCCGTACCGGCGCATCGATAACGGGACGGGGCCCAGCCTTCGCTTTGCTGGTAGAATAGACGTGGCATTCGCTGAGAGATCAGGTGCTACCGAGAAGGATGCGGAGGTTCTGCGCGAGGTCCGGAGTATGCATGAGCGGGGAAGGGAAAAGGCCGCGGGGGAAAGGAGGGCCATGGAAGTGAGGACCATCGTCGAGGAATGCCTGGAGCTGTGGAGGGACCCCTATCCCCGGCTCGCACGGCTCGGGGAGGAGGGGGAGAGGCCGGTAGGCGTCTTCTGCTCCTATACCCCTGAGGAGATCCTCCATGCGGCGGGGCTCACGCCGGTACGCCTCATGGGGGCGGTGCGCGCCATAACCCACGCCGACGCCCACCTGCAGGCCTACTGCTGCTCCCTGGCCCGCACCGACCTGGACATGGCCCTGGCGGGCGAGCTCTCTTTTCTCGAGGGCGCGGTGTTCGTGCAGACCTGCGACACCATGATGCGCCTCTCGGACATCTGGCGCCGCAACACCGGCTTCTCCTACCACGGCGACCTGGTGCTGCCCATCCGCATGGGGGAGGAGGTATCCCTTCCCTTCCTGATCGAGGAGGTGAAGAGGTTCCGCCGCGGCGTGGAGGGGTTCCTCGGCCGGGAGATAGGGGACGACGCCCTCGAGGAGAGCATCCGCGTTTACAACCGCAACCGCAGGTTGGCGGACCGCCTCTACCGGCTGCGCGCCTCCAGGCCCGGAGCCATCGACGGCCTGTCCGCCACCGCCTGCCTGGTGGCCGGGTTCTGGATGCGGCGCGAGAAGCACAACGAGTTGCTGCACGGACTCCTGGAGGACCTGGAGGGAAGCGAGCCGATCGGGGGAGACGGAAAGCTGCCTCTGCTGGTGAGCGGCAGCGTCTGCACCACACCGGATCTCTTCGAGCTGTTGCTGGAGCTGGGCGCCGACGTGGTGGACGACGACCTGTGCTGCGGACACCGCTACTTCGACGCCTTCGTGGACGAGTCCGCTCCGCCGGAGGAGGCCCTGGCGAAACGCATGTGGGAGCGGGTCAACTGCCCCGCCAAGCACCAGTGCATCGAGGACCGCTTCCAGCGCCTGGTGCGGCAGGTCGGGGACAGCGGGGCCAAGGGAGTGGTCTTCTACCTCCAGAGTTTCTGCGAGCCTCACCTCTTCGACATCCCCTACCTGAGGCAGTGCCTCCAGGAGGAGCTGGAGGTGCCCTCGCTGGTGCTGGAGAGCGAGCTGCAGTCCTTTTCCCGCGGCCAGCTCCGCACCCGCCTGCAGGCCTTCATCGAGACCATCTCGGGAGTATGAGCGGGGACGGGGCTCGTCGCGGCGAGGCGGAAGAGGTTCGAAGCCGTCATGCGGCGCGAACAGGCGGAAGAAGAGTGCGAGCGGGTTCCGGGCATCACGCGCAGCGGGAAGGTTACATGGTATATATTACCAGAACTGCCCGGTCTCCCGGTGGCGGGAACGCGGGGGAACGGCCCCGGACCGCCGTGAAGGGTGGGATCGCGAGGCAAGCGGGAACGCATGGACGGCATTGCCGGCGAGTATCGGGTTGCCGTCGGCGGCGAACAAGGAGGGCATGAGATGAGCGAGGACGTGAGGGAGCTCACGGAAGAGGAGAAGGCGGACAAAGAGCGCCGCAAGATAAAGTCGGCGGGCGCCATGCGCGAGCTCATGACCAAGTATTATATTGAGGCCAAGGGAGCGGAGGGCACGAAAAGGCACATCGCCTGGATAACCAGCGGGGCCCCCGTGGAGCCCCTCATCGCCTTCGACGTCATCCCCGTCTATCCCGAAAACCACGGGGCGATGTGCGGGGCGGCGCACATGAACGTGGAGCTGTGCGAGGTGGCGGAGGGGCGGGGCTTCTCCCGCGACCTCTGCTCCTACGCCCGAGGCGACATCGGCAGCGCCATCACCAGGGGCGGGCCTATAGGGGGGCTGCCGAGGCCCACCTTCCTGGTGGCCTGCAACAACATCTGCAACACCGTGTTCAAGTGGTACGAGGAGCTGGCGCGCTTCTTCGACGTGCCCCTCTTCATCTTCGACACCCCCTTCGTGCGCGGCGAGCTGCCCGAGCACCTCGCCGCATATTCCGTGCGCCAGATGCATGAATACGTCTCCTTCCTGGAGAAGATGACGAGAAAGGAATACGACGACGCGCGTTTCGTGGACGTCGCCGCCAAGTCCCTCTTCGCCTCCGCGCTGTGGAAGGAGGTGCTGGCCTGCAACGAGCACCGTCCCGCCCCCATGACCTGCTTCGACGCCTTCATCCTCATGGCCCCCATCGTCACCCTGCGGGGGACCCAGGAGGTGGTGGACTTCTACCAGGGGGTCCTGGAGGAGATGAAGCGGCGCATCGAGGAGGGCATCGGCATCCTGCCCTCCGAGAGATACCGCCTGCTGTGGGACAACATCCCGGTGTGGTACGAGATGCGCAATCTCGGCAGGCTGTTCATGGAGCTGGAGACCTGCCTGGTGGCGGATACCTACACCAGCGCCTGGACCTTCGAGGGGGTGGACGCGGAGAAGCCCCTGGAGAGCATGGCCAGGATCTACACCGAGGTGTACCTGAACATCAACCTGGAGAGGATGGCGGACAAGATAGAGTCCCTGGCCACGCGCTTCGGGGTGGACGGCATGATCATGCACTCCAACCGCAGCTGCAAGCCCTACTCCCTCGGCCAGTACGACTTGGCGAAGGAGTTCACGCGGCGCACCGGCAAGCCGGCGCTGATCATCGAGGCCGACCACACCGACTCCCGCTGGTACGACCGCGCCCAGGTGGAGACGCGCATCCGCGACTTCGTGGAGAACCTCCTGGGTTCAGGCCTTTGAGCGTGGCGTGAATGGCAGAATAAGGAAAGGCCGGGCAAAGGTGCCGCAGAGGGCAATAACGGCAAGAGCCCCGCACCGGTATCTCCTCCGGCCAGGTATCCGGGTGTGGTTCGAGGGGCAACGGGGTTTGGCGGCCGGGGGGGACCGCAGGGCAGGACCGAGGGGGTAAGGCACGACCCGGTCACCGGCGTGCCACCCGAGGGGTCAAGGCCTCCGCCGAGAAGTATTTCGAACCTGAGCCGGGTGGTGGTCATTGATGGTCGCCGTCTTCCGGCAGGTGGGCTTCCAGAGGTTCTCGGTTGCCTCGCCGCGCGGGCACGGACGGGAGCAGTGAATGACGGAGGAGTTCGATCTCACGGGCCTGGACGGCCTCGCCGAGGAGGAAGCCGCCCGCAGGCTTGCGGAAGACGGTCCGAACAGCATGCCCTCCGCCGAGAAACGCACCCCTTTCCGCATCGCCCTGGACGTCCTGAGAGAGCCCATGTTCCTGCTCCTGGTGGGGGCGGGCGCCATCTATCTCGCGCTGGGCAGCCTGCAGGAGGCCATGGTGCTCATGAGCTTCGTGCTCCTCATCATGGGCATCACCTTTTTCCAGGAGCAGAGGACGGAGAGGGCGCTGGAGGCGCTGCGAGACCTCTCCAGTCCCCGTGCCCTGGTGATCCGCGGCGGGAGGCAGGTGCGCATCGCCGGGGTGGAGGTGGTGCGCGGCGATCTCATGCTGCTGGCGGAGGGGGACCGCGTGCCCGCGGACGGCGTGCTCCTGGCCTGCTCCAACCTCATGGTCGACGAATCCCTGCTCACGGGGGAGTCGGCGCCGGTGCGCAAGCTCCCCTGTGAGGGGACACCGTCCGCGGGCCGTCCCGGCGGCGACGACCTTCCCTACGTCTTCGCCGGCACCCTGGTGGTGAAGGGGCACGGGGTGGCGCGGGTCATGGCCACGGGAAGCGCCACGGAGATGGGGAAGATCGGGCGCGCCCTGGGAGAGATCACGCCCGAACCCACCCTGCTGCAGAGGGAGACCAGGCGGGTGGTGGTGGGTATAGCCCTGCTGGGACTGGCCCTTTGCGCCCTCGTCTTCCTGCTCTACGGCGCGACGCGCGGAGACTGGCTGCAGGGGCTGTTGGTGGGCATCGCTCTGGCCATGGCCATGCTCCCGGAGGAGTTCCCGGTGGTGCTCACCGTGTTCCTCACCCTGGGTGCCTGGCGCATGTCCAAGAGACAGGTACTCACGCGCAGCATGCCCGCGGTGGAGTCCCTGGGAGCGGCAAGCGTGCTGTGCGTGGACAAGACGGGCACCATCACCGTGAACCGCATGAGAGTGGCGAAGATCATAGCCGGAGAGCGGTACCACGAGATCGGCGACGGCGCCCGCGGCGAACTGCCGGAGGAGTTCCACGAGCTGGTGGAGTTCAGCGTGCTGGCCTCCCAGAGGGATCCGCTGGACCCGGTTGAGACGGCCATCGCGCGGCTCGGGGAGGAGGCGCTGAACAACACCGAGCACCTGCACGCGGACTGGCGGCTGGAGCGAGAATACCCGCTCTCGCCCGAGCTCCTCGCCCTTTCCCATGTCTGGAGGTCGCCGGACGGCCAGGAATACGTCATCGCGGCCAAGGGGGCTCCGGAGGCCGTGGCCGACCTCTGCCATCTCGGGGAGGCGGAGAGGGAGGCGCTACGCTGCCGGGTGGAGGAACTGGCGGGAGAAGGCCTCCGGGTGCTGGGTGTCGCCGGGGCTTCCTTCTCCATGCAGGAACTGCCGGGCGACCAGCACGACTTCTCCTTCCGCTTCCTCGGCCTGGTGGGCCTGGAGGACCCGGTGCGCCCCACCGTGAGGGCCTCCATATGCGAGTGCCGCGAGGCGGGGATCAGGGTGATCATGATCACCGGCGACCACCCGGCCACCGCGCGGCACGTGGCGCGGGAGATAGGGCTGGAGGAGGGGGAGGGGATCGTCACCGGCCCGGAGCTGGAGGCCATGGACGACCGCGAGTTGAAGGAGATCATCCGCGGGGTGAACATATTCGCCCGCGCCGTCCCGGCGCACAAGCTGCGCATCGTGAGGGCGCTGAAGGCGGGCGGCGAGGTGGTGGCCATGACCGGCGACGGGGTGAACGACGCGCCGGCGCTGCGGGCGGCGGACATCGGGGTGGCCATGGGCGCGAGGGGCACCGACGTGGCCCGAGAGTCCGCCGACATGGTCCTGCTGGACGACGATTTCTCCTCCATCGTCTCCGCCGTGAGGTCCGGAAGGCGCGTCTATGACAACCTGAAAAAGGCCATGTCCTACATCATCGCCGTCCATGTGCCCATCGCCGGCATGTCCGTCATCCCCGTGCTCTTCAAGATGCCCCTGGTATTCTCTCCCATGCTCATCGCCTTCCTGGAGATCATCATAGATCCCGCCTGCTCCCTGGCCTTCGAGGCGGAGCCCGAGGAGGGAGATATCATGCGGAGGCCGCCGCGCCGTCCCGGGGAGCGCATCTTCAACCGCGGCAACGTCTCCGTCAGCCTGCTGCAGGGGTTGAGCGTGCTGGGCTTCGTGGCCCTCATGTTCTCCCTCGCCCACCTGAGGGGCATGGGGGAGATGGAGGTGAGGGCGCTCACCTTCCTCACCCTGGTGACGGCGAACCTGGGGCTGATCCTCGCCAACCGCTCCTGGGAACATACCTTCTGGCACGTGAGGAGGCGCCCCAATCCGGCGTTATGGTGGGTGGTGCTGGGGGCGGCGGCGCTCACGGCCTTCGTGCTCTACGCGCCCTTCATGCGCCGGCTCTTCGATCTGGCCTACCTGAGTGCCCTGGACGTCGCGATATGCGTGGGGGCGGGCGTCCTCTCCGTGATGTGGTTCGAGACCCTGAAGCTCGTGACCCACCTCAGGGACCATCCCCATACCTGAACCCGTCCTCGCCTCTCCGGCCCTTGCGACCGCTCAAGGTCATGGGCAAAAGGCCCGGCAACCCCTCACCCCAGGGGGTCGTGCTCGGGCAGGATGAAGTACCTGACCTCTTTGGCGTAGTTGCTGAGCTCGCGGCGGAAATCGGGATGGGCGATGCCGATGAGCGCCCGTGCTCTTTCCCGCAGGCTCTTGCCGCGCAGGTTCACCACCCCGTATTCGGTGGCCACGTACATGACGTCGGTGCGGGTGAGGGTGACCACCGCCCCCGGGCGAAGCTGGGGCACGATCTTGGAGACCAGCTCTCCCGTCTCCTTGTCCTCCACCGCGCTGTGGGTGACGATGAAGGCCTTGCCGCCCCGGGAGATCCAGGCCCCGCGCGTGAAGTCCACCTGTCCCCCGGTGGCGGTGTACTGGATGGGCCCGAAGGACTCCGAGGCGCACTGCCCGGTGATGTCCACTTCCAGGGTGGTGTTTATGGACACCAGGTCGTCGTTCCTGCCGATGATCCAGGGGTCGTTGTTGTAGCTGATGGGGGAGAGGTAGATCATGGGGTTGTCGTTCACCCAGTCGTAGAGGTCCTGGGAGCCAAGCACGAAGTGGCAGAGCATCTGGTGGGGATGGAAGTTCTTCCTGGTGTTGTCCAGCACCCCTTCCTCGAAGAGCTTCATGTAGGCGTCCCCGATCATCTCCGTGTGGCATCCCAGGTGCTTCTTGCGCGTGAGCAGCTCGCCGATGGCGTTGGTGGTCCCCCCGATGCCCAGCTGGATGGTGGAGCCATCCTCGATGAGGTCGATGATGTTCTCCGCGATGGCCCGGTCCTTGTCGGTGATGGGGTCGGGGGGCAGCGCGAACACGGGATGGCTGTTCTCCGTCAACTTGTCCACCTGGGAGATGTGCACCCAGTTGGGGCCGTGCACGATGGGCTGCTGGTGGTTCACCTCTACGTACAGCGCGTCAAGCTCGTCCACCACGTCGATATAATTGGCAAACAACCCCAGATTGAGGTAACCCTGCCTGTCCATGGGCCCCGCCTGCACGATGAGCTTGCGGTACCCTGAGTCGTCCACCGCCTGGCGGGTGACGCGGTGGAAGTGGTAGGGGGTATGGGTCATGAGGCCGTCCGCCAGGGCCTTGCGGTCCAGGGGGGAGGCGTAGTAGTTGTCGATGAGGATGTTGCGCTGCAGCTCGGGACGGAGCACCTTGAAGACGTTGGCGAGCATGATGAAGCTCCCCAGCTGCACGTCCTCGATCTCCCCCGCCACCGCGCGGTCGAAGAGGGCGTCCAGGATGGCCACCGGCGTGGACGAGGCGCCGCTGGCGAAGACGTGATCGCCGCTCCTTATCTCCCCGGCGATGTCCTCGGGGGTGGTGAGCTTGGCCTTGTACATGTCCTCCCACTTGCTCATCTCTTACCTCCCTCGTCGATGCCGCCGCGCTCTCACGCCGGCGCGTTCCCTCTCCCGGCCTCTCTCCTTCCCCCTGTCCCCTACCTTATCACCACTTAACGCCGTTAGTCATATGCGGGGTGACCGCAGTGTTCGATATCCGGAACGGGGTTGCAGGTGCCTGGAGGCTCAAGCCTGCTTTATGGCCTGGAAACGGTGGTTCATCTCCCAGGAGTGTGGGTAGCGATGGAGCAACGACACAAGCCCGATACCCATAACGGCAGCTAAAAGGGGATTGATCGCTATGGACTAATTCATGGCCTGCAGGTTACCCATATTTGTTGGAGATGAGCGGAAAAGGCTCAAGTCCCGGGATGTCCGCAAAAATGCTCCGGTCGATCCCTTGTCGAATATAGGCCATAACCGATGCGCATAGATCCAGGGGAGTGTTCCCGTTCATGATTATGGAAAAATATGGCTAAATACACAACATGGCGACCTTTAAGCATGATCTCCGTGTGTTTGAAAAAGCCGGGGTGCCGACTGCGCGACTCGCCCCCCTTGCGCGGCATATGTTATATTTGTAGCAAGGTCGTTTGAGGTTTGCACGAGGAAACAACGCGAGGCCCAAGCCCGAAAGGCCTGGGCCTTTTGTTTCTGCGGTTGGAGAGAGGAAAGGAGTCATGTCATGCAGGTCGGTCTGGGAAGAACGGTGACCTTTCACTACCGGCTTTACGACGAGGCGGGCACGCTCATCGACGCCAGCGCGGAGAACGATCCCATGAGCTTCGTCTTCGGCGAAGGAAGCATCATCCCGGGACTGGAGCGGGAGATGGAGGGCATGGAGCCGGGGGAGAGCAAGGAAGTGCTGGTCAAGCCCGAGGACGCCTATGGATTGCGGGACCCCGGCCTGGTGCACAGCGTGCCGCGCGAGCGCTTCGAGGGCTCGGCCGACCTCGAGGTGGGCATGACCTACATGGGAAGGACGGACTCTGGGGGTCTCATCAACTTCAAGGTCCTCTCCATGGACAAGGACAACGTGGAGATCGACCTCAACCATCCCTTGGCGGGCGTAAACCTGCGCTTCGAGGTGACCATCCAGGACGTGACCTGAACCACAATGGGGTCAGCCCCGGACATGGGACAATAACCGCCTGCTGCCCTCGGGAGGCGATGGCGCAGGGCTTCCGCACCTTGCTCGATGCGCGCGAAAAGAAGCGCTCAAAACCACGTCGGCCATGGCCCACGCACGGGCCTTGAACGCGCGCGCATCTCATCTCGTCCGATACGCCACGCGGTTTCCATCCACGAGGCCGCGCGCGGCCAGCAGTCGCGCCGGATGGATATCCATCCCGGGAGACCACGGGTCTCATATCGCCCCTGCCCTTTTTCGCGAGTCCCACGGAGGACCAGGATGAGCCCTCGAGCCCCTGGCGGGCCACCGGGGCGGGAAAGATTCAACTGGCATTAAGCGGCTTCCCCGTGGGACATTAATCCTGCCGGGATATTCAGATCGCCGCAGCTCTCTTCGCAGCCAGGTCCGCAAGGGAGGGGGAGGATGGAGAAGAACTTCACGCGCTGGCCCAGGGGCGTCGCCCGCAACCTGGATTATCCGGAGGCTCCGGTCTTCCAGATCCTGCGTTCCGCGGCCCGGCAGTGGCCGGAGCGCAACGCCATCATCTTCGCCGGTATGGAGATGACCTACCGGGAGCTGGACCAGCTCTCCGACCGTTTCGCCGCCGCCCTGGCGGGCATGGGGGTCGGGAAAGGAGACCGGGTAGCCCTGCACCTCGCCAACTCACCCCAGTTCGCCATCGCCTATTATGGGCTGCTCAAGGCGGGCGCCGTCTTCGTGCCCGTGAGCCCCCTGCTCTCGGAACGGGAACTCGCCTTCCAGCTAAACGACGCGGGGGTGGAGACCTTCATCGGCCTCGACCTCTTCTGGGCCGTCTCCAACCGCGTGCTGCCGCAGACGGGGGTGAAGAGGGCGATAGAGGTAAGCCTGGCGGACTGCTATCCGACCCTGAGCGCCCCGGTCAAGCAGCTCTCCAAGGGCGCTTTCGGCGAGGGGGTCATGGACTTCACCGCCCTGGTCGCCGACCATCCCGCGGAGCCCCCGAGATCGCGTTCGAGGTGCGGGAAAACCTCGCCCACATCTCCTACACCGGGGGCACCACCGGCACCCCCAAGGGCATCATGGTGACCCATTACAACGCCATGGTCAATTCCTGCCAGCTCTCCTACTGGTTCTCCGGGGGCCAGGTCTCCTACGAGGACGGCATAATAGGGCTTCGCCGCGCGGAGGGAGACCGCGACGAGGATCATCCCTTTCGTCGGGGCATGGAGATGTCCCTGGTGGTTCCGCCGTGGTTCCACGCCATGGGCGCCTTCGGGTATCTGAACATGCTACTCATGGCGGGCAACACCCTGGTGGTCTTCCCGCGCTTCGATCCCGAGGAGTTCCTGCGCGCCATCAACAAGTACCGCGTCACCCTCTTCGGGGGCGCCCCCCAGCTCTTCGTGCCCATGGTGGACCACCCCCTTTACGAGGGGACGGACATGTCCGAGATACGCCTGGTGGCCTCGGGCGGGGCGCCCATCCCCCTCAGCCTCATGCGCAGGTTGCTGGATAAATTTCCCGGTGTGGTATGCGAGGCCTACGGACTCTCGGAGGCCACGGCCATCGTCACCATCACCCCGCCCGAGAGAGAAGCCCTGAAGGTGGGGTCGGTGGGGCTGCCGGTGGCGGACACCAAGGTCAGGATCGTGGACCCCGAGGACCATCGGCGGGAGCTGGAGCTTGGGGAGGTGGGGGAGATCTGCGTGCGCGGGCCCCAGGTCACCAGGGGTTTCTGGAACCGGCCCGAGGAGACCGCCCTCATGTTCAAGGAGGACGGCTGGCTGCTCACGGGGGACATGGGAAGGATAGACGAGGACGGCTATCTCTACATCGTGGACCGCAAGAAGGACATGCTCATCTACAAGGGCTACAACGTCTATCCCCGCGACCTGGAGGAGGTCCTAAATTCCCATCCCGCGGTGGCCCAGTCGGCGGTGGTGGGAAAGAAGGACGACCGCTACGGGGAGCTCCCCGTGGCCTTCGTACAACTGGTGCCGGGCGCCGCGGTGAGCGAGGCGGAGCTGCTGGAGTACGCCAACGCCGAGCTGGCGGCGTACAAGAAGATAAGGGCGCTGCGTATCGTGGATGCGGTGCCGGCCAGCCAGGCCGGCAAGGTGCTCCGGCGCGAGCTGCGGGACCTGGCACAGGAGCTGGAGATCTGAGCGGCGTGAGGCGCCGGAGGCGTCTTATCCCGCCTTCAGCACCCTGCCGGCCAGTGCGTCGAGGCGGCAGGCCCCGTCCTCCATAACCACGGTGCCGTTGATGATCACGCAGTGGATGCCGGAGGGATAGCGGCGCGGCTCCTGGAAGGTGGAGTTGTCCCGGATGGTCTCGGGATCGAAGACCACCAGGTCCGCGGCGGCGCCCTTCCTGATCACCCCGCGGTCCGCCAGCCCGAAACGCGAGGCCGCCATGCCGGTGCAGCGGTGCACGGCGTTCTCCAGGGTATAGAGGCCCAGCTCGCGCACGTAGTGCTGGAAGATACGCGGGAAGGTCCCGTAGGCGGTCTGGGGCGGGGCGCCCTTTTCCGGGAAGAGGACGTCCGCCCCTACCGAGAGCTGGGGATGGTCCTGTCCCTGCAGGAACACCTTCTCCGACCAGGGCTCGGGGGAGATGCCCATGATGAAGACCACCGCGCCCTCCTCCTCGATGGTGAGGTCGGCGAGGAAATCGAAGGGATGTTTCCCGGCCTCCTTCGCGAGGTCCACCACCCGCCTCCCCTCCATGCCACGGTTCCTCTCGCTGCCCACGGAGAGGATGGAGAGCATCTTGTAGCTCAGGCACTTGAGGTAATTGGTGGCCCAGGAACCCGGCTCCCATTGCGGCCAGCGGTCCTTGACCGTCTCCACCTCGTGTCTGATGCGGGCGCGCTCCGCCGGGTCCGAAAGGCGGCGCAGCAGCGCCTCCGTTCCGCCCGCCAGCGCCCAGGGCGGATAGAGCTGGGTCACGGTGGTGTTGCCCATGACGTAGGGGATGAAGTCGAGACCCACCTCCAATCCCTCCTCCAGGGCGCGGTTCACCGCACGGTACCCCTTTTTAAGTTGCGTGTTGGGGACGCCGGGCAGGGGCATCACCCGGTTGACCTTCTCCAGCACTCCCACCACCTCGTAGAGGAGGTCGCCGAGGCGTCCCAGGTCGGGCACGGCCATGAAATGGCTGACCTGCAGGGAGGAGCCGCTGCTCCGGGCTATCTCCACCGCCTCCTCCACGGTGCGGGCGAAGGCGGCGGTTAGGCTGCGCACGTGGGTGACGTAGCGCCCCCCGAACTCGCCGCATACCCTCGCCAGCTCCACCAGCTCGTCGGTGTGGGCGTACATGCCCGGGAAGTAGGTGAGGCCGGTGGAGAAACCGCGGCAGCCGTCCTCCATGTCCCTGCGCACGAGTTCCTTCATGCGCGCGAGCTCCTCCTCGCTGCAGAAGCGGGCGTTATCTCCCATAACCGCGATGCGGATGGGACCGTGGGCGGAGAGGGGCACGAAGTTGACGGGGAGGCCGCGCCTCTCGAGCCAGGCGAAGAACTCCCCCGAGGTCTCCCACTCTGGATGGAATTCCCTGGAAACACCCATGGTCTGTAGGGTGGATCTCAGCAGCGCGCCGTTCTCGCGCGGCCAGGGCGCGAGGGACCACCCGCAGTTGGAGACCACGCTGGTGGTGATACCCTGACGGATGTAGGGCTCGAAGAGCTCCCGGAAGTCGTCGCGGACGACATAGAGGTCGTTGTGGGAATGGATGTCGATGAACCCGGGGGCCACCACCCGGCCGGCGGCGTCTAAGACCCTGGAGGCCTCGGCCTCCGCGAGACCTCCTACCTCCACGATCCGGCCGTCCTTCACCGCCACGTCCGCTTTCCTGGCCGCGGCCCCCGTGCCGTCCACCACACGTCCGCCCCTGATCATCAGGTCAAGCATGACTCCTCCTCGTCGGAACACGGGCCGTCTCTTGGGCGGCGATGTCGCGAGGCCCCGGCCGCGGGCGACCGACGGCTCGTGCCGGGGCCCTCCCGCCTCCTCCTGCTGTTCTCTCCGCTATTCTAGAGGTTCTCCTTCACGAAATCGATCAGGGGGCGGATGACCTCGTTTTCCCTGCGCTGCGGCGCGCTGGCACAGGCGGTGAGGACGTCCATGTGGTTGTAGCCCTTGATGAGCTCGCGCTCGCCGGGGATGGGCAGGAACATGAAGGTGCCGCCGCTCAGCACCCCCTCCTCGGCGATGAACTCTATCCTGGGCAGCTCCTCGATCATCTCGCCGTGCAGGAAGTCGATGCCGTAGTCTCTCCCGAAGGGGAAGAGGGCGGCCACGATATCCGCCATCAACCGGGTGGAGAAGTACCACTCGGTGAGGTTGAGAGGTCCCTTGAAGATGACCCGCGCCACGTCATGGATGTCGCTCACCTCGTTCTCCACGGAGGTATAGGTGACCGTACCTTCCCCGTCCTGGTAGAGCGGGTCGGTCGCGTCTCCCGTCTCGTCGAAGTTGACCCAGCGGTAGAGGGGTCCCCTGCCCAGCTTAAAGGGGGAGGGACCGGCGTCGTTGGCGATGAAGTAAGGACCCTTCCCGAGCATGGAGCCCACCAGGTCGGAGAGCAGGGGAATGCTCATGAGGAGGTCGCTCTGGGGGAAGGACTTCTTCACCACCGTGCCCCCCTCCAAAAACCCCATGCTGTTCTGGATCATCCCCAGGGGAGCGAAGTCGTCGTCGAAGACGATCCCCAACATGGCCTCGTTGGTGTAGCGGAAGTCGGTGATCTGGGGCACCCCGTCCATGAAGGTCTGGAAATCACGCGAATGCAGGAAGCGCAGCAGGATGTGGGCGGAGTCCGAGAAGGGCACCTCCCGCATCACCGTGCACTCGGATTCCGGGTCGTAGTATGCAAGCATGGCAACAGCTTCCAGCAGGCTCATGGCCTCGGCATCGATCATCGGGAAAGGCAGGATACGGTTGGAGTCAGGATCCTCCCGCAGCGCTCTGACCAGCGTGGCGTAGTTATCCGCGGAGATATCGCCGATCAGGTCCTGTATGCCCCGGGGAAGTTGGCTCAGGATGGGGTCCAGCATGGCGCTCACCGGGGTCACGGTGGTGTCGAAGCCGAAGAGGCCAGCGCAGTTGTTGAAGCCGGCGTCCTCCAGGGTGGAGGGGTCGCCGTCGCGGTCCCAGCCCGCGAACATGGAGGTCATGATGCCCCCCAGGGAATGGCCGCCCACGAAGACCTTCTGCTTCCTCACCGCGGGGTCGGGCACCATGGTCTCGATGACCTTGAAGACGTCCTCGGTGGCCAGCGCCAGCCCGAACTCGGCCAGGAAGGGGACGTCGGGGTCCTTGAGCCATCCCTGGAAGGTGCGGCCGTTCACCTCCTTGCCCAGATAATAATAGTCGATGGCCATGCGGGCTGCTTCCATGGCGCCGAGGTTGCCGGCGTCCAGCTCGGCCTCGAGGTAGTTGGCCACCGAGAGGTCCTCGAGGCGGTTGGGGCGGCGCTCCACCGCCCATATCTCCAGGTCGAGGCCGTCCTGCTCCCTGGCCATATAGACCATCTGGCGACCGAGGTACTCGAAGCCGTTGGCCCCCTCCAGGATGCCCGGCAGCATCACCAGCATGGCGTCGGTGGTCTCGGGGTTCACGCGCGCGGGGTCCTCCGGGTCGAGGGTCGAGCCGTCGGCGGGGCGGAAGCGGAGGAAGCGTATCTCATCACAGGCCGCGGGAGCGCCCCACTCCGCGGGCAGGGGGGCGCTTATGACACGCTCCTCCACCGTCACCACGGCGTCCACCTCCTCCTGCGTCCAGGCCCGCGGCATCCCGGGGTGCGCTCCCTCGGGCACCGGCCCGCCCGGGCGGTAGCATCCCGCGAGCGGGATGAGCACGAGGAGTGAGGCCAGGCATGCGGCGGTCACCAGGGTACAGGCGAAAGTCCTGCGGCGCGAAAACATCGTCATCCCCCCTTTTGCATACGGCTTTCCCCCGTTGCACTGGAAGCTTCCGGCCGCACGTGCCGTACTGCGGCGAGGAAGAGCTCACGGCCAGACGCTTCCCCCGGCAATGTATGGCATGAATATAACCCCCGTACGCTGCGGCGTCAAAGGGGTTCCCCCGCGGCGTCCTCGAGGGCGGAGAGGATGTCCCCGTCGGGAGGGTACTCGGTCTGGATGCTGGAGATGAAGATGTACCTGATGATCCCCTCGCGGTCGAGGACGAAATTGGCGGGGCGCGCTATGTGCACGGACTCGAAGTTCACCCGCACGTAGACGCCGTATTCCTTCACCACCCTGCGCCCCGCGTCGGAGAGCACGGGGAAGGGGTAGGAGCGGCGGGCGAGGTAGGCGCCGATGCGCTCCAGCTTCTCGGCGAGGATCACCACCGCCCCGGCGCCGCGCCTCTCGATCTCAGGATATATGTCTTGTATATGGCCCATATACTCCCGGCAGTGCGGTCACCAGGTACCCCGTCCGAAGTAGATCATCAGGGGCCGGTCGAGCAGGCCGGACAGGGTGACCTCCTCGCCCGTGGCGGCGTCCGGAAGCGTGAAGTCCGGGGCTCTGTCCCCCACCTTGAGGATCTTGCTCTCCCTCGACATGGAGCACCTCCCGAAAACAGGCTCTCAGGACTGCCTTCGCGTAACACGCTCCTATTATTCCCCGCCGCATGGCGGATATGCATGAAGCACGACGGCGGGAAGTAGGTGTCCGCATGATCCTCGCCGCGCGGAGGGTTAAACGAGGCTCCCTCTTCGCGTGCGGGAGAATCGGCGTGCGGGAGAATGCAGGTCGAAGAACGAAGCTGCGACCCCAGAGCCCGCTCTCATTATTCCCCGCCGCATGGCGGATATGCATGAAGCACGACGGCGGGAAGTAGGTGTCCGCATGATCCTCGCCGCGCGGAGGGTTAAACGAGGCTCCCTCTTCGCGTGCGGGAGAATCGGCGTGCGGGAGAATGCAGGTCGAAGAACGAAGCTGCGACCCCAGAGCCCGCTCTCATTATTCCCCGCCGCATGGCGGATATGCATGAAGCACGACGGCGGGAAGTAGGTGTCCGCATGATCCTCGCCGCGCGGAGGGTTAAACGAGGCTCCCTCTTCGCGTGCGGGAGAATCGGCGTGCGGGAGAATGCAGGTCGAAGAACGAAGCTACGACCCCCAGGCGCCGAAGAACTCCCGCAGCACCCCTTCGTACCAGGCGTTGTCCACCGCCATGAAGGCGCAGTGGCCGCCGCGCGGGAGTATCCATACCCGGAAACAGGGATTGTCTCCCGCGGCCTCCCGGTTCATCTCCGCCTCGCGTACCGGGACGATGGGGTCGTCCTGGGCGTGGATGTGCACGGTGGGGATGCGGATGCCGGCCACGTAGCTTCCCGGCGAGGCCTTGCGGTAAGCCTCTTCCTCGTCCAGGCGGTAATATTCACAGGCGGCGGATAACATGGAGGTGAAATCCCTGATGTTCTCGTAGCCCCTCCAGCCCGAGAGCTTGAGAACCAGGCAGGCCTTGAAGAGCGGGTAGGCGACGAAGAAGGGCTCCCAGGGTTTGGGTGCCCTGGAGATGAAGGCGATCATGCCGCGGGTGTCGGAGGTGCCGTTCCAGGCCAGCACCCCGCCGGTGATGTGTTCGCCGCCGTCCATGCCGGCGGCGATCATGGCCGCCGCCGCGCCCATGCTGTAGCCGGAGACGCCCACCGAGGTCACCTGGGAGAAACTCCCAAGATAGCGTGCCGCGGCCACCACGTCCTCGCCCTCCTTCCAGCCGCCGGTGACCATGGCCTCGCTGAGGTAGCGGCTCTCCCCGAAGCCGCGAGTGTCCAGGGCCAGGACGTTGTATCCCCAGTCCCGGTGTGCCTTAACCGCCACGCTGCGGATGTAGTTGTGGTTCTTGCTCCCGAAGAGACCGTGGCAGAAGACCAGCCCCGGCCGGGGTCTCCCGTCGGCGTGAAGGGCCATCCTTCCTGCCAGCGGTGTGCCGTCGAGGGAGGGGAAGGTCACGGAGCGGAAGGAGCGGGGATAGGGGTACAGTCTGCAGGCGGTGGCGCGACGGGTGTCCAGGAGCATGGGGAGGGCGTCGGCGGCGAAGCCTGCCGCGGTGCTGGCCCGCCCCCCCAGGGGCCGGGGTCGGAATGGAATCCCATCCAGCCGGCGCATCACTTCATCCAGGGTCGCGGGGATATCCTTTTCCGCCATCTCAAACCCTCCTTCCTCTCGCGCGGCGTGAGCGCGTCAGCGGACAGTGCGGCTAAAAAGTCGGCAAACACCCTTCCTCTCGCGCGGCGTGAGCGCCTCTGTGCCGTGAGTTGACGGATGCCTCCCTCCCTCGCGCGCGGCGTGAGCGCTCAAACACCACCGGCTTGCCGCTTCGCGGGCGTACAGGATGCGCTTACCGCGTATGGATTCTACCATCATCCCGGCGGGTTGTCGCGGGAGTGCCCGTAAGGCCTGGGAGAAAGGAACCCCCGGGGCTTTGTCGCCGAAATAAGAGGGTTTATACTTGGCCTTAAGGGATGTTGCCTTGAGACAAAGGAGGGATGGGGGATGCGTCCTGGGGGGAGGGCGGGTTCCGGCCCCGCCGACGATGATGTCCGTTCCGCAGATTCCGTGATTCTCGCCGGCTCTACGACAGCCACGCCGTCTGGGAATGGCTCTATGCCGCGCGAGCATGGCATGGAAAGCGGTACGAAGAACCCGGGAGGAGCGAGCCCGGGGTACAGGCGCGCGGTGAGAACGGGCCGGCCGGGAGACAGCGGGAAGGAAGGCACGGGACGCCTGCACGGTAACCTCAACGGGAAACGGCCGGGCGCCGACCCGGCGTCCCCCGTGTGGAGAGCTCTGGCCGCGGCTATTCTTTCCCTGGCCCTGGCATTGGGCGGCCCGGCGTTGTGGGCTCCCGCGCCCTCGCAGGCGCAGGGGCAGGCCCAGGGGTTCAACCCCATGGGCTCACTACCCGAGGTAGCCAAGCGCATCAACCAGCTCATCTACCCCACCCTCGGCTTCCCCGCCATAGCGGCCAGGGGGTCGGAGATGACCATCGAGTGGGACTGGCGCAAGAGCGTGGCGGGAGCCCCTCGTCCCGACCTCGCGCAGGTGGAGGACCCCGCCGGTTGGGAGGTGTGGGTCACCACCTCGGTGGCCGCCAACGTGCAGAACTACCGCAGCGGCGAGCCAGGAACGGCGGAGGACCCCCCGGCCTCTTGGTACCGCTACAACGGGCCTTCCTACGGCACCTACGCCAATCCCGTCCACCGCGTGGTGAACACCCGCTCGCTGTCCGTGAAGGAGATTACCAGGGGGCCCAGCCGCCGCTGGCCGGAGATCTTCGGGCAGGCCGGCTTCGAGGTGGACCATATAACGGTGGAGATCCCACCCGACGTGCCCCTGGACCTCTACGACCTGCACGTGCGCTGCACGGCTGCCGGAGCCGACCCCTCCTTCCGCGTGGAGGACATGCAGCCCCACGCCCTGCAGGTGATCGAGGATTTCGGTGAAGAGCTGAGGATCGTGCACATCACCGACACCCACGTCTACGGTCCGGAGATAAAGAACGGCCTCAATCTCGACTACAACTCCTTCGAGCTGCGGGAGCCCCGCCCCGGCACCCCAGCCCGTCTGGACCTCTCCTTCGTGGGCTATCCCGGCTTCCCCATGGACCTGGACGGCGACGGGAAGACCAACGAGGGGGCCATCTACCTCCAGGAGGAGCTGCAGGCCATCAACCTCATCGATCCGGATTTCGTGGTCTTCACGGGAGACTGCGTCTACGCCCAGAAGAACTTCAACACCTATCCCAAGGACACCTGGATATGGGGAAGCGTCAACGGGGACCCGGGAAGCGAGTATCGCTTCGAATACACCTGGTGGTACGACGAGCTCCTGGCCCTCAACGTGCCCGTGTTCTGCGTCCCCGGCAATCACGACAGCTACTGCTGGGACGGACACGCCCTGGCGCATGACGACGGCCAGGAGATATGGCAGGACCTCTTCGGGCCGCTCTACTATTCCTGGGAGTACGGCGATGCCGCCTTCCTGGCCCTCAACAGCATGGACTGGGACAAGGCCGACCTGGACGGTCCGGACCCCTTCAACCCCCAGGGGGTAAATCCCATCATATGGGGCATCGCCACCGGGCTCTTTCCGGAGATGGCCTGGGATTACCGCGACCGCAACGGCTTCCTGGTGGATCTGACCAAAATATTCCTGCCCGTCAAGGTCATCTTCCCCCATAAATGGCACGGCCAGCTGCGCGGCGGCGGGGATACCTGGGCTTGGCAGCCGTGGCCGTGGGGGCCCGACCCCGGGGGCGACGGCTTCACGGGCCAGCTGGCCTGGGTGGAGGCGGAGCTGGCACGGGCCGACGCGGAGGGGAAGGAGCTAAAGGGCGCCTTCATCCACCACGACCCCCTGCGTCCCGCAGGGTCTCCCCCCGAGGCCTTCGACCATGCCGAGCAGTTCGGGCTGCTGCCCATGCCGGCGGGCCAGGGCGAGGGCTCGCAGGCCCTCATGTACCTGCTGCGCAGGCACGAGGTGGACTTCGTGGCCTCCGGCCATACCCATAACGACGCCATAAACCGGATCGACTGGGCTCCCTACGGGGGGTCGCCCGGACAGCTGGTCTCCATCAACACCTGCGGGGCCGAGCCCCCCGTGGACGGTAAGTCCGTGCTGCTGGGCAAGACCTCCGAGGATTACGCGGGTTACCGCCTCATCGCCTGCAGCGGCGGCGAGCTTAAGGACTGGGGCTTTCCCGGGGCCTCCGGCGACCCCCAGGGCAGGTGGTCCATACCCGGCTGGTCGGGCCTGCAGGTGGGGGCGGGAGCGGTGAATGACTATACCATCTACCGCACCAACCGCCCGGTGCTGCAGTGGATGGAGCAGGACGACTCTTCATCGCCCGCATACCGGCGCCCGCACATCACCGACGGGGCGGGGACCTTCAGCAGGCCTCTGCCCCTGGACGCCACCGGTCCGTATAACGACCTCACCTGCAAGGTGGTGAACGCCCTGGATCAGCCGGGTGCGGTGCTGGACCTCTTCGGCTGTCGCATCGAGTTCCCCATGAAGAGGCTGGCCGGAGGCAGGTACTACGCGGTGCAGAACGGCAGGATCATGGAGCAGTACGACACCGACGCCGGCCTGCGCATGGTGGTGGTGAAGGCGGATGTCCCCGGCGGCACCGTGGTGCCGGTGCGCGTTCACGTGGCGGGGACCGACAGGGTGAAGCCGGTGGTGGACGAGGCGCGCATCGACGGCGGGGCCGCCGCCACTCCCGACCTGGAGGTTACGCTGAGCCTGCGCGCCCACGACGACGGGGCCGGCCTCATGGACTTCCGCGTCTCCAACAGCAGGGACTTCGCGGGGGCGCGGTGGATCCCCTGCCGGGACGGTCAGCAGATAAACATGCCCTGGGTGTTGGCGGAGGGGGGAGCGGGCAGGCGGCAGGTGTTCGTGCAGTTCCGCGACGCCGCCATGCCCGGAAACGTTGTCCTGGTAAAACTTACCATCAAATACGTTCCCGGGGATTGAGGGTCTCGAGAGGCTTTTCTTCTGCCTCACAGCGGGCGGCATAAAGCCATGCGGAGGGGCATCTCCTGTCGCCGGGTTTAGGAGAACCCCGGCGTTTCACGGATGTCTTTTTGCTTCCGCAAAGAAATGAGTGCCGCTCTCGTGGCCGGCGCTTCGCGCCCAAATCCCTGATCGCCAGCCTTTCATAAACCGGCGTAGTCCCAGGGTCCCCATGCCTGTCTTCGCGGAAAGAGACCTTGCGATGCGCCGGGGGCTCCGAAAGGTATCCGGTTCCACGGAAGGTCGGTGGACGGGAGACGGGAGGTACGTAGTTACTGCGTTCCGGCGGAGCGGCATGATCCGGCGGGGTTTTCCTGCGTTCGCCGCCTGTGGACGGAAAACCTCGCTTGTCAATGATCGATGGCCTTTTTGGAAAGGGATTTTATGTCGATAATCTGTTTGAACATGTCTTGCGATGGGAGCAGAGGGACCAAACGAGGGCCTTATGCGGCCGCGCGAGGGACGGGGTCGACCGGCGTTCCGTATGCGTGCTCCGGGAGGTTGGCGCGGTTCCCGATGACCGCGCCGGCATGTCGGTAGTCGGGTCAAGGATCTCATGGATCGGCAGGGGGCGGGAGATGGAGGCGAGAAGACCGGCTAGAGAGCATCGCATTCCGCGCTTCCTGCGGCTGCGGGGACGGGCCCGGCGGGTACTGTTCGGCAACGTCTTCATCCTCGGCGTGGTGTCCCTCGTGTGGCTGCTGTTGCGCTCAGGGCGCAAGCCTTCGCGGCTGGCCTATCCCTGCCAGCAAGCGGCACTGACCAACACCTCCTTGCTCTTCGGGGGAGGGGTGGTGCCCCTGGCGGCGCGCCTCGGCCGCGCCCTGCATGCCGAAAGCGCCGCGAGCGCGGAAGGGGATCCCGATACCCGGATGCGCTGCCTTCGCGTCCTGGAGGCGGCCTCGCTGTTCCTGCTGGCCGGGCTTCTGGCGGCCTCGCTCCTCGGGAGCCCGGGCGGTCCGCGCCTCACCGTCGCCATGAAGGCCGCCGCCGTCGGGCTCGACCTGCCCGAGCTGCGCTCCGATTCCCCCCGCGCCTCGGCCATCTACGTGGCGGAGGGCATTCCCGCCAACTCCGAGCGCGGGGTGGACACGCTCATCGACGTCATGGCCCGCAACGGCCTGGATCTCTTCCGCAGCGCGAGCGCGCACGCGGCCTCCGGCCCCCAGGGGATCATCGGAAGCGACGACATCGTGCTCATCAAGGTGAACGGAGAATGGCGCTACCGCGGCGGGACCAATACCGACGTGGTCAAGGGCCTGGTGAACGCCATCGTGCACCACCCGGACGGGTTCAGGGGGGAAGTGGTGATCGTGGAGAACGGGCAGTGGGATTCCTATATGGACAACCGGCCCGATAACCGCAACCCCGACGCCTGCAACGCCGAGGACAGGGGCCAGTCCTTCAACGACGTGGCCATGATGTTCGCCGCCGATCACCGCGTATCCGTCTACGACTGGACGGCCATCCAGACCCTGGCGGTGGGGGAGTTCGCCTCCGGCGACATGCGTGACGGTTACGTGTACGTTCCGGAGATCCAGCTCGGCTACCCCAAGTTCACCACCGTTTACGGCACGCGCATCTCCCTGCGCTACGGAGAGTGGACGGGAACGGGCTACGACAACGGAAAGGTCAAGTTCATAAACCTCCCGGTGCTCAAGGACCACGGAGGGCCCGGGGTCACCAACGCCCTCAAGCATTTCATGGGGGTTCAGGACCTCTACCAGGGCACCCAGAATCCTCCCCACGGCCCCATGGTGAGCGAGGGCATCCTGGCCAAACTCATGCTGGTGGCGCGCTACCCGGACCTGAACATCTGCGACGCCATATGGGTCTGCCCGGCGGGAGGTCCCAACGCGCCCTACGACCGCGCGGTGAGGGTGGACCGCCTGCTGGCGAGCCGGGACCCCGTGGCGCTGGACTATTACTGCGGGAAATACGTGCTCATGCCCATATCCGGCAACCCCCGCCACGATCCCGACGGCGACAACCAGTTCCACCAGATGCTGGCATCGAGCCGGGACGTGCTGGCGGCGGGCGGAAAGCAGGCGACCATGGACGAGGGCGAGATGAACGTTTATAAAGGCTCGGCGCCCGACGTCCCTCCGCCCATGCCCTGCGAGTCCTTCCTGGCGGAAGGCTGCACCGATTACGGTTTCGAGACCTGGGTGCTGGTGGCCAACCCCCACGACCGGGATGCGGAGGTAAGGGTGTCTTACTACACCGAGGAGGGATGCCGCAACGCCGCGCCCGTGACCGTGCCCGCGCATTCCCGCCTCACTCTGAACGCCTCCGCCACCATCTGGGCCAAGAGCTCCGGCGTGCGGGTGGGCTCCGACCTGCCCGTGTTCGTAGAGAGGGCTATGTACTGGAACGGCCGCCGGGAGGGACATAGCGCGGCGGGCGTGTCGGAGGGGTCGCTTGAATGGCACCTGGCCGAGGGCTGCACCGACCACGGATTCGAGACCTGGGTGACGCTGCTCAACCCCGGCGCAAAGGAAAGCGTGGCCGAGCTGCGCTTCCTGGGCGAGAAGACGGGGGAGAGACGGGGCGCGGTGACGGTGCCCCCCTACACGCGCATGAACGTGAAGGTAAACGACTGGGTGGGGGCGGACAACGTCTCCACCGTGATCAGCGCGGATGAGCCGGTGGTGGCCGAGATATCCATGTATGGGCCGGGGCGCCGCTCCGGGACCTGCTCCATGGGGGTTACGGCTCCTGGTAAAGAATGGTATCTCGCGGAGGGAGCCACCCATTCCGGTTTCCACACCTGGCTGCTTCTCATGAACCCGGGGGCGGAAAAGGCCGAGGTCGAGGTGAGGGTGGACGCCCCCGGGGGCGGGCTCGAGCCGCTGGTCATAGAGGTGGCGCCGCGCGCCCGCGGGACCCTGCACCTCAACGAGCTGCTGCCCGGACGCGACCTCTCCATGACGGTGAGATCACAGGTGCCGGTGGTGGCTTCGCGGTCTGTGTACTGGGAGGTTTCGGGGGGCAGGGCGGGACACGAGTGCCAGGGGAACCCGGCGCCCGCGCGTGAGGTGTTCCTCGCCGAAGGATGCACCGCCTACGGCTTCGATACCTGGCTGCTGCTCTATAACCCGGGTGCCGTAGACGCCGTCGCCACCGTGTATGCCATGACGGAGAGCGGGGAAAGGGAGATAGGGAAGGTGGAGGTGGCCGCCCGCGGCCGCTCCACCGTACGGGTGGCGGACCTCTATCAGGGCTCCCTCTCCATGCGCGTGTTGGCGGACGAGCCCATATGTTGCGAACGCGCCACCTACTGGTCGCAGCGCGGCGGCGGCACCTGCTCGCCCGGCCAGTACCCCTGATGGGCGTGAGCCGCCGGGAGTGAGGAGGCGGGTCGCGCATCTCGCATCACCATATCCATGGAATATCCTACCAAGCGCTGATGCGGGATGCAGCGTTCCGTTCACAGCTTAAATCCCGGTGCCGCAGACCGCGCACATGGCGAGAGCGGCAACTCCTCCCCGCCGGACGGCAGAGGAGGTCGGGGAGTCGGCGCTTACCGGCCCGCGACCTTTGCCATGACCTCGCGGGCGAAGTCGCGGGCGCGCTGCAGCCTGGTCTCGTCCGGCTGTCCGACGGTCTCTCCCCGGCGCTCCCCGAAGGACCTCATCCTGGGGTCGTCGCTCTTGAGCAGCGCGTCCGCTATGGCCTGGGAGAGCTCTCCCTGACAGTCGAAGAAGCCCACCAGATCGGACAAGGCGGCGGCCTCGCGGCACTTCTCCAGCCAGGCCTCGATGCCCTCCTGGTCCTCGGGGGCGGCGTGGGTGACGAAGAGGGCCACTTTCTTTCCCGCGGCCTTTTGCTCCAGGAACTCCCTGCCCTCCTTGGCGGGACCGAAGGCGATGATGGGGAAGCCGATGAAGGAGAGGTCGTATCCCTCCAGGCTCTCCACCTCGCCCAATTCCTTGAGCTCCTTTTCCCCCTCGATGCTCTCGTAGATGGCCTCCGCGACCTTTCTGGTCTTGCCCGTCTGGCTGAAATAGGCCACCAGCACCTTCATCTTCTCACCTCCTGCTCGACCTGCCTTGCGGGTAGATTCTATCACGTTATCGCGCGGGGGAAGGGCGGGCGCAGATGTCTCGGACGGGAAGGCGGCCGGGCGGGCGGGAGATCCGATGCCGCTCGCCTTCGCCGGATCGGGAAGCCGCCGAAGAAGGGGAGACGAAGGTTCGCGACCGCGAGAGATCCGGCGGCATGTACGGATCGCGCGGCATGGCCTTCGGGGATGCGCCGGCTGGTCCGGAGGAGGCAGGCCGCGGCAGTGAGCATATCCTCACGGTTGAGGATCCCGCATTGGACCGCGCGTGACATGGCCGGAAGATATGGAGGATATAATAGAGCTGGCCCGCGGACGATCGAACGGAGGGAGAGGCGAGCGCATGGAGGAGAGCGACGGCGGCATGGAGAGCGAGGGAAGGCGGGAGGGCCCGCCGCGGAACCCAGGCACGGGAGGCCGGAGGCGGGCTGTGCTGTGGATGTCGCTGGCGCTGGCGGTGCTGGTGGTCGTGGCGGGGCTGATAAGCGGGATCTACGCCTGGCGTTTCCTAGCGGCGGCACGGGAGCTCACGGTGGGGGACATCGACCCCTCGGGGTTGCCGGACGGCGTCTACACGGGGTCATACAGCTTCTTTCACGTCAAGGCGGCGGTGGAGGTGGAGGTGGAGGGCGGTCGCGTCAAGGCCATCGCCCTCATCGACGCCGGGAGGATGGCGGAGGAGACCCGGGAGGACATCGAAGGCATCTTCGAGCGGGTGGTCTCCGCCCAGTCGCTGGACGTGGACCTGGAGAGCGGCGCCTCGGTGAGCAAGAAGGTGTCTTTGAAGGCGGTGGAGAGCGCGCTGTCCGCGGCGGGAGACTGACCGGCAGAGCACCTGCCGGTATCTTTCAGGCAGGGGAAAGCGTTGGATCATAGTCGCAGGTCAAGGCGGGTAAGGGAGGAAAGGCGGCATCTCCTCCAGAACGCCGGAGGTCGCAGGGAACGGAGGTCTCTATGATGCATCCCTTGAAGCAGTTGATGAACCCCTCATCCATCGCCATCTACGGTGCCTCCAACAACCCCATGAAGATGGGCTCCATACAGCTCGCCAACATCTTGGAGACCGGGTACGGGGGCGAGGTCTATCCCATCCACCGCAGCGAGGCGGAGGTGATGGGCGTACCGGCCTACCGCAGCATCGCGGAGGTGGGAAAGCCCGTGGACCTCGTGCAGCTGGTGCTGCCCACGGAGGTGGTGCCGGAGGCGCTGGAAGAATGCGGCAGGGCAGGGGTGCGGCGCGCCATCATCATCTCCGGCGGCTTCAAGGAGGTCCCGGGCGAGGAGGGAAAGCGGCGGGAGCAGGAGATCAGGGAGATCGCCGCCAGGTACGGCATGCGCTTCCTCGGTCCCAACTGCGTAGGGATCATGAACAGCGCATGTTCCCTCAACACCACCACCATCGTCAACCCGCCCATGGGGGGCAGCATCGCCTTCGCCTCCCAGTCCGGGGCCTATACCGCCATGATCAACCCCTACCTGCGCTCCCAGGGCATAAGGATGGGTCAGACCATCAGCGTGGGCAACGAGGCGGACCTGGACCTGGTGGACTGCCTGGAATATTTTAGGGAAGAGGAGGACATCAGTGCGGTGGGGCTCTACGTGGAAACCGTGCGTCGACCCCGCGAGTTCATCGCCGCCGCCCGCGCGCTGGCGGACATGAAGCCGGTAGTGGCCATCTATGTGGGCGGGACGGAGGCGGGCTCGCGCTCCTCCCTCTCCCACACCGGGGCCGTCTCGGGACCCGACGAGCTGTACGACGGGCTCTTCCGCCAGGCGGGGGTGATGCGCGCCGAGGACATAGACCAGATGCTGGACCTCCTGTGGGCGCTCTCCATGCAGCCGGCGGCGGCGGGGGAGAGGGTGGCGGTGATCACCAATTCCGGCGGGCCCGGTTCCTCCCTCGCCTACCACCTGGAAAAGGCGGGGATGAGGGTGCCGGCGTTCTCCCCCGCGTTGCGGGCGCGCCTCGACGCCGTGACCGGGCCCCTCACCTATACCGGCAATCCCGTCGACCTCACCTTCGAGACCAACATCTTCATCTTCAAGCAGCTCCTGGAGATGGTCTTCGAGTCGGGCGAGGTGGACGCGGCGGTCATCTACGGCATCTTCGGCGCGCCGGATTTCATGGTCAACCTGAAAAAGCGCTTTCCCGACCTCCAGGCTGTGGAGGACGCCTGGGACGAGGGATACCGCGCCTTCCTGGCGGAGCTGGCGGAGGTGCCGATGGCCCACGGGAAGCCCCTGGTGGTGATGTCTTTCTTGGGGACTCAGAGCGCTTCCATACGCACCCTGGTGGAACACGGGGTGCCGGTATATCCCTCCGCCTCCCGCTGCGCCCGCGCCCTGCGCTCCCTGCTGGATCACGGCACCGCGCGCGCCCGTGAAGATAGATGAGCACGGGAGCGGGACCCGGCAGCGGCCGTCCCGCATCAACCGATGACCGGCCGCCGCCTCAGGATCGCCGAGAGCGCCAGGAAGGACGGGACCGCCGGCAAGGAGACAGCCGGTGCCCGCCGTGATGTCGAGTCATGACTCCTCACGGTATTCGGGGATGGCCGCCGTCTGGTAGAGACGGGAGAACCCCGCTCTTCCCGGCATGCTCCACGCATACCCGGGCGCACAGAGCATAAGATCGCCAAAGCCCGCGGCCGGGCCGCGGGCTTGCCGGATAAAAGAAACGCCTGGTGCGTCACTCCGAGGTCTCGAACTGCTTCATGTATTCCTCGACGGCCTTCTCCATCTCCGTTTGCGTCTGCTTCAGGTCGATCTTCCAGGCGCCGCCCTCCTTTACCAGGACCATCTCGAATTCCATCTTGAAATCGAGGTCCTTGAGGGTAAGGCTGGTCTGCACCCTGGCGGTGTCTCCGGATATGCTGGACTTGCCGACGGAGTGCTCGGACACCCCCTCGCTGACCCCTTCCACGAGGTCTTCTTTGTTCTCCACCTCGCCCTTGCTGCCCTCCGTGATGAGGGAATATGCGGTATCGGCGTCGCCGGCGAGGGCCGCCTTTACGAACTTCTCCACCACCTGTTCGGGCGAGGCCGACTTGTCGCCCCCTCCCCCGCACCCGACCACCGCGAGGACGGCCGCGCAGAGACACAGGGACATCAACAGGATCAAGCTCCTTCTCATCGATCTTCCTCCCTTTCGTTTGCCGCGCCTGTCAAGAACGGTATTCCACGAGCCTATCTTCTCATTTATATGCCCCGCTGCATAGGGCAATGGCTCGAAAGGCAGCACGGCATCGCGAGCAGATTCACCCGTTCATATTCAAACCGCCGATATGTAAGAGGATGGGATATTCAGGCAATCGCGGTTCTTGATGATATCATTGCCGGAAACGGCGATCGGGGAGTGCGCCTGGGGACGAGGGTGCGAGGAGAAGGGGATGAAAGGGGAGAACCGCAAGTTCATACTGGTGGTAATGGCTGCCTTCCTGGCGCCGGTGATCGCCATCACCGGGACCACCCCGGCGTTTGCCATGAAGTCAGTCCCCCGGAGCGGAGGCGGGGGGCAGGGTGATGTTGATATGGTAGGAGCGCGGCTCCGGCTCGCTCCTGATCCCCTCGAAGAGCATGTCCAGCATGGGCTCCACGAAATCGGCGAGTCCATCCTTGCGGCCTCGCAGGTGCCAGCGGAAGAACACGTGCTCGATGGTTCCCAGGATCATGGAGCGCACCAGGTAGGGGTCGATGTCCCTTTTGAACTCCCCGGAGGCAATACCCTCCTTTATACATGACAGGAGGAATCCCGCCGACCTCTTCACGGCCTGGTAGCCCTCGGTCTCCATGAACTTGCGGTTGTGCTTGAGGTCCAGCAGCACCAGGGAAGAGTAGTGGGGGTTGTCGCGGTAGAGGTTGAAATAGCCGTAGGCGATGGTCCTGATCTTGTTCTCCGCGCCCCTTATATAAGGGCCTACGGCCTCCAGGAACTCCACCGCCCGGGTGGTGATCTCCTTGGGGATGGCGAAGAGGAGGTCCTCCTTGCTCCCGAAATACTCGTAGATGGTGGCCTCGGAGACGCCGGCGGCGCGGGCGATCTCGGATATGGTGGCGTTGTAGTACCCCTTCTCCCCGAAGACCTCCAGGGCAGCTTCAATGATGCTCGAGAATTTATCCCTTGATCTGTAGTCGTTCCCCATTGAAAATCCTCAATATCCTAGAGATATTCTGAAATTGACATTATCATTATAGTCATCCTATAATAATAACGCAATATCTGAAACGAGTATCTTGGAGGGGATGGCGATGATCCGCACCGTCGACGAGTACCACGAAAGCCTCAAGGCCATGAAACCCAACGTGTATATGGGCGGAGAGGTGCTGGGAAGGGAAAACCTTCCGGGCACGGACATCATGGACCTGACCATCGAGCTGGCCCACGCAAAGGAGGTACAGCACCTCACCACCGCCAAGTCCCACCTCACCGGGGAGACCATCAGCCGCTTCTGCCACATTCACCAGAGCCCCGAGGACCTGCTGGCCAAGCAGGAGATGACCCGCATGTCCTGCCGCTTGGTGGGAGGATGCATCGCCCGCTGCATGGGCATCGATGCCATGAACGCCCTCTCGGTCATCACCTACCAGTGCGACCAGGCCCACGGCACCGAGTATCACCAGCGCTTCCTGGAGTACCTGAAGTACTGGCAAGCAAACGACATCGTGGGCTGCTGCGCCCAGACCGACGTCAAGGGCCACCGCAAGCGGAGGCCCCACGAGCAGGCGGACCCCGATCTCTACCTGCGGGTGGTGGAGAGGCGCAGCGACGGCATAGTGGTGCGGGGGGCCAAGGCCCATAACTCCTTCGCGCCCCTGGCCGACGAGATCATCGTGACCCCCACCCGTTTTCTCACCCCCGATGAGGGTGACTGGGCGGTGGCATTCGCGGTGCCCGGCGACTGGCCGGGGGTGAAGCTGATCTGCCGAGGCGCCAGGTACCGCGACCGCGTTCCCGAGGTGGCGACGGCGCTCTCGGGCAAGGGGGAGATCGAGTCCCTGACCGTCTTCGACGACGTCTTCGTCCCCTGGGAGCGGGTCTTCCTCAACGGCGAGACGGAGTTCGGCGGACAGCTCGCCCTGCTCTTCTCCCTCTACCACCGCCACTCCTACACCGGCTGCAAGCCGGCCATGTCCGACGTGATCATGGGGTCCACCGCCCTGGCGGCGGAGTACAACGGCATCGAGCGCGAGGGACACGTGCGACACGCCCTGGCGGAGCTCATAAGCGTGGCCGAACTCGTATATGGATGCGGCATCGCCGCGGCGGTGAAGTCCAGCAAGGCGCCCTCCGGGACCCAGATCCCGGACGTGGTCTTCTGCAACGTGGCCCGCAAGCACGCGGGAGTGAACCTCTACCACGAGTACGACATCCTGGCCCAGATCGCGGGCGGCCTTCCCGCCACCCTGCCCTACAGCGAGGAATATGCCAGCCCCGAGGTGGGCGAGCTGGTGAAGAAGTACATCATGCGCGCGGACGGCGTGAGCGCCGAGAACGTCTACAAGTGCTTCGCCTGGATCAGCGACTTCTCCTGCTCCTCCATGGCCGGGGTCATGCAGTACGCCGGCGTGCACGGCGGCGGCTCCCCCATCATGGAGGACATCGCCATCCTGGGCACCTACGACATCCAGGAGAAGAAGGAGATCGCCAAGCGCCTGGCGGGCATCGAGGACTAGGCCGGCGACCCGGCATACGTGAGGCGAGCTTTCCGCCGGGGATAAATCCTAGCCCGTCGGTCGGCCGCCATCGCTCCATGCTGTAACCCGTTCCAAGGGCCTGTATCAAGTCTTCGGGAAAGAGATGAGGGGGTAGATTCACCGTGAGCATCGGCAGCATGAACGTGGAAGAGAGGATACTGGCGGCGGTCTCCCTGGAGCCGGTGGACCGGCACCCCGTGTTCCCCATCCTGGTCACCGCGGCGCCGCGTCTGCGCGGCATCACCCAGGGCGAGGCCTGGCGCGACCACGAAAAGGCGCGGGAAGCGCTGCTCTGGTGCTGGAGGGAATTCGGCTACGACGTCATCTCCAAGCCCAATTACTACTATCCCATGATCCCCGGCAGGTTCTGCGGGGCGCCGGTGCGCAATCTCATCCCCGGCCGCCAGCTTCCCGAGGACGCCCTCTACCAGATAGACGAGCGCGTCCTCTTCCCCCGCGAGGACTACGACCGCATAGCGGCCCTTCCTACAGCGCTACGTGGACGCCTTCATCGCCGAGGGCATACTGCCCTGGCTGCATTTCGACACCGATTGGGGCATCGACCTGCCCCATCTCCGCAGGCTCCCCCGTGGGAAGTGCGTGTGCGACCTTGACGGGATGACGGATATCTTCCGCGCCAAGGAGATCCTGGGAGGACACATGTGCATAAGCGGCGATGTCCCCGCTGCCCTCCTCACCCTGGGCAGCCCGGACGACGTCGCGGCTTACTGCCGGCGGCTCATAGACGAGGTGGGCGAGGGGGGAGGCTTCATGCTCACCACGGGATGCGAATGCCCCGTGGACGTCAAACCCGAGAACCTCCGGGCTATGGTGCAGACAGGCCTGGAATACCGCGGCGGAAGGCGGACACCCGGGGATAAGGAGCCGGCCGTCGCCGTCGAGGCCGCGGCGGAGTTCACCCTGCCGGCGGGAGAGATTTCCGAGGCCTTCTCCCAGCTCCTGTACGACGAGGTCAAGGCGAAGGCGGATGACGGGCAGGCGGGCGCCTTTCCGGTTCCGGCAACATATGCCGTGAGCTCGTCGCCGCATGGCGGAGCCCTGGTGTACGGCGCTTCCGAAGACGCACGGACGGACAGGAATCCCGCGAGCGCCGACGTACCCGCCCCTGGAGCGACGGCCCCTTTTCAGCGCGTCCGCGCCTTCCGGGGGTTTGCAGGCCTTTACGAGGCGGCGCGGGTCCGCAAGCGCGCCTATGCCCGCCCCTGGACGAGACGCAGCAGGCGGTTGAGCTTCACGGCGTGCTCGGGACACAGCTCGTAGCAGCAGTAGCAGTTGATGCACCTCGAGGGATCGAAGCGGGGATACCGTTCCACCTTTATCGCCCCCACGGGGCAGCCCTCCTCGCAGGTGCGGCAGCCGGTACAGCGGCTGCGGTCCACCTCCAGGGCGCGGTGGGAGAGAAGGGCGAACACCAGGCGCTGGAAGGGCGCCGTCCAGGACATGCGCGGCACGGTGGAGGGGCGCTTGAAGCCCGGGATGACCTCTAGGAGGCCGGACACCTCTATGTCCTCCAGGGATGCGGGACCCAGCCCGCGCTCCGCGGCGACCACCAGGGTGGGCACCCGCGCGGGGTCCAGGCCCATCATGGCGGCCATCACCGCGTCCAGGGCCACGCCGTTGCGGGAGGCGAGGATCTTCCCCAGCTCGCGGACGTCCTCGCACGAGGGACCATTGCCCTCCATGGCCGTCACCGCGTCCATGACCACCAGGTCGGGCACGCGTATCTGGTAGATGTCCACCAGCAGCTCGTCGAAGTCGCGGAAACGCGGCGCGGCGGCGTGCATGCGCGCCTTGTCCGCACCCACCAGAAAGCCGAAGCTGTTCTTCACCGCGCCGGTGATGAGGGTGCTGACGTGGGTCTTGAACTTGGGCATGGAGATGAGCACCTCGCAGTCGAGCACCTGGGAGGAGATGGAGACCTCACTCACGAAGCGCGAGCGCAGGGGCACGGTGCGCGGTGAGGCGGCCATGTTCGTCCATTCCCCACCCACCGCTTCCTCCATCCCGGTTTCCCTGCACACCCTGCCTATGCAGCCGTAACCCCGCAGGCCGGGATTATCGCCCACCCGTACCCGGCATCCCCTCTCCTTCAGGACCTCCACCATGGCCTTCACCACCAGGGGGTGGGTGATGATGCCGCTCTCCCCCGGCCACGGGCCGAGCAGGTTCGGTTTTACAAGGACCTCTTTCCCGTCCAGGGCGAGTGGGAACTCCTCCAGTATCTGCCGCATGCGCTCACGCAGCAGGCCCTCGTCGTAGCCCGCCTCGAGCACCAGCACCTTCTCCTTCATCCCCGCTCCTACCTCCTCTTTTCCGCGTTTTTCCGCGACTGCACCGGGAGCTTTCGTAAATATAACGCCCGCGGCACGGAAAGCGCTATGGGTTCCGCGCCCCGGGACCGGAACCTTATACCCGGAGATCGGCGGCGCGGCGGGCCGGGCGACCGATACCCCGCTTCCGGGGCTTCCCGCGCCGACGTGGCTCATGGTGAAGGCGGCGACATCCGTCGCACCCACCGCGTCCGCGCCGGGTCTCAGGGATGCCGGCACCTCCGGTGCCGTTACGACGGACTCGCGGGGCCGGGCCGAGGTCACGGGAAGACCCGGATCCTCGAAGGGCGGGCTCGCTTGATGGGGCGGCCGGCGTGCTGTTAGGATAGACGCGGGATGCGAGTCCGTTTCGAGCGCAGGTTGCCGGCAGGGGGGTTCGCCGATCAGGTTACGGGTTATTGCCGTGTCACAGATATCGCGGAGTCATTGGGGGTGATGGCCTTGAAAGGCTGGCCGCGCGACGGCGTTATCGACGAATGGTACGAGGGCGCGCTGGAGAGCGTTTACGCGCGAAGGTACCAGAACCTCTATGCCGTATTCCTCGACGGGCTACAGAAATACCCCGACGAGGAGATCTTCGTCTTCCCCACCCTGGGCGAGAGGTACACGCGCAGACACCTGGACGAACTGGTGCGGAGGACGGCCGCCTCCCTCATCGACGACTACGGCATCGCCAAGGGCGACCGCGTGGCCATGATCCTCCTGAACAACCCCGAGTTCTGCATCAGCTACCTGGCCATCGCCGCCGCGGGGGCGATATCGGTGGTGATAAACGCCAGGCTGGAGACAGAGGAGATCGCCTACCAGCTGCGCGATTCCGGGGCGCGCCTGCTCATCGTGGAGAGGGACCTCTATGAGAGGGTACAGCCCCTCAAGGGTCAGCTGGAGAGCCTCGCCGACATCGTGGTCAGCGGAAGCGAAGGCGTTGACGGCAACCCGCCCTTCACCAGCCTCCTGGCGCGGGAAGCCCCGGGTCACATCAGGGTGGAGGTGAGCGAGAGGGACATCTGCAGTATCTGCTACACCTCCGGCACCACGGGAAAGCCGAAGGGAAGCATCATCACCCACCGCAATGTGGTCGCCAACGCCATGGCCCTGTTGAGCTGCATGCCATACCTCATCCCGGAAAAATATACCATGGAGGACGTCCACCGCATAAAGCAGATGATCTCGGTGCCGCTCTTTCACGTCACCGCCCTGCACACACTTTTCAACCTCTGCCTGCTGGGAGCGGGCGCGGTGGTGTTGCCCGTGTTCCAGGCCGACCAGGTCATCGAGTCCATGATCGAGGAGGAGGTCAATTTCTTCGTGGGGGTCACGGCCATGTTCTGGCTGCTGCGCATGCAACCCAACTACCAGAAACTGGTGGAGGCGGGCAAAGTGGAGGTCATGTTCCAGGGGGGGTCCCCCATGCCCCCGGAGCTGGGGGAGCTCATGCTCAGGGATTTCCCCCACGCCAAGATCGGCAACGGCTTCGGGATGACCGAGACCACCTCCATCGGGGCGGGCTCACTGCTCCCGCCGGAGGAGGTCGTGAGGCGGGGCTCGTCCATCGGCTGGCCCACTCCTCCCACCTTGTTCAAGGCGGTGGACGAGAACCTGCGCGAGGTCCCGGTGGGTGAGCCGGGAGAGCTGCTGATCAGCGGCTCGGGGGTCTGCCGCGGCTACTGGAACCTTCCCGAAAAGACGCGCGAGAGCTTCATCGTGGACGAGGACGGCAGGCGGTGGCACCGCTCGGGCGACGTGGTGGTGGTGGACGAAGAGGGATTCTATACCATCGTGGACCGCAAGAAGGACATGATCCTGCGCGGCGGCGAGAACGTCTATTCCGTGGAGGTGGAGAACCTCATCCTCATGAACCCCAAGGTCCTCCAGGCGGCGGTGGTGGGGGTTCCCGACCAGGTGCTGGGGGAGAAGATAAAGGCGGTGGTGTTCCCCATGCCGGGACACAGCCTGACCCCCGAGGAGGTGCTGGATTTCTGCCGCGGGAAGATCGCGGATTACAAGGTCCCGGATTACGTGGTCATCTCCGAGGCGCCGCTGCCCATGAACCCCGGGGGCAAGATCATGAAGGACCGCCTGCGGGAGGCCTAGCGGGGATGCCCGGGAGCCCATCCCCGTAAGCCGATCTCTCGCCGCGGTGTCTAGCCGGGCAGGCCGGAGCGGGGGGCGGCATCATTCCCCGTCGGCGCCGCGGCCGTCCCCCTCCTATCGCCGGTCCCGGAAGAGGCAGGTCGTTGTCGGATATCAGCGTTCTCGATAGCCATCGGGTCAACAAACCGTCGCCGGCACAGGAAGGGGCAGGCCGTTGCACGAGGCGAGCGATGGAGGGCATGATGCCGGAAGGGGCCGGATGTGGGCGCCCGGTCTCGAGGTCTTCCGCTGCCCCGGAACGGTTACCTCGCTGGTGGGGGCGGGTGCGGCTTCGTCTCGTGTCGTGATGCGCCCGCCCCCGCGGTGCATGCGGCGGTCGAGGCCGACGCTCAGGGCATCAGGTTGGCCAGCGAGAGCCCGAAGGCCATGTCCCCCTCGAGCTTTATCTTGCCCTGCATGAAGGCCATGGGCCCGTTGATCTTACCCGTGGCCACTTCGGCGAGGTCGTTGGACTTGCCCATGATCTTCAGGCTGGGCTGGGAGGCGCCGTTGAAGACGGCGGTGACGGGCATCACCCAGTCGCCGGGCATGGTAACCTCCAGTTCCACCGTGCCCTTGGCCTGGCTGACGGCGTCGTACTGCTTCCGACCCGTGAGGGAGGAGGCCATGTCCACCAGGGGACGGATGAAATCCTCGCCGATGATCACGTGGAGCATGGGATTCTCCACCCCTCCAGGAGTGACGCTGATCTCCCTGGCGTCCTTGATGGATATGCCATAGACCAGGCTCTTCTCCCCCTTGAAGGTGATCTGCAGCGTGAAAAGCGTGCCCTCCATGTCCGGCAGCGGCTTTTCCGCCAGGCGCTTCCCCACCAAGGACGGGATGTAGGACTCCAGGAACTCCTGGATGCCGACGGTGTTATCCGCCATCTCTCTTCCCCCTTTCTTCTTCCCGACTGCGTGAACGGTCCGACTCCACAACCCGCTCGCACGAGGCGGACCCGTGTCTATGCCTATCCGCCGCGGGAGCCCGCGTACCAGGGATCCCGCAGGCGGTCGATCTCTTCCCCGTTCGGTTCGCAGAAGGCCTGACCCCTTTCCTCCAGGCGTCGCAGGGCCCTCCCGACCTCCGCCGTCTCCATGCCCAGGGAGGAGGCGATCTCGCCGGCGTCGGCCCCGGGACATTCCCTGAGGTAGAGGAGGATCCTCTCGGCGTCGGACCTTATCCTGCGCACCGCCTCTCTGCCTTTCTCGGTCAGCTCCAGGCTCTCAAGGGCGCGCTTCTCCTTTCGCCTCTCCAAGAAGGCGTCGATGTCCTCCTGGGTCACTACGTAGCGTTTGCCGACCCTGGCCGCTCTCAGTTCGCCCTTGCGGATATAGTGCCGCACCGTCTGCACGTTGACCCCCAGCGTCTTGGCGACGTGCACGGTGTTCATGTAGTTACGCAACTCCGCCTCCAGGACTCTCTCCCTTGCTTTTATAACCCATTTACGTTGTTTGATGTTGTGTGATATTGTGTAGCATATATGTTAGATATATGTCAAGTTGTATTAATCCCGGACATATCCTTGGAAAAACGCCGTGCCGGAGGGCGCTCCTCCCGCCCCTGTGGACCCCGCTCCCGGCCTTGCCATCTCATGGCCGCGGCGGGCTCCGGGCCTCCCGCGGAAGGCGAGAGAGGAGCGTAACGATGGTTGGGGCTTGCGCGGACGCGGCGGCCGGGACCTCGGCCCAGGGCGCGCAGAGGCAAGGAGCTCCGCATGGAAGCACGTTCCTCCATCCGCTCTACCAACCAGGAGGACAGCGGGTGCGCAGAGGCACGGGGCTCCGTATGGAAGCACGCCGGCTCCGGCGTCGTAACCTTTTAGCCGGCCGGGGGAGCGCGTCGTTCAGCCGTTGATCAGCGCCAGGGCGCGCATGGCGCGCTGCATGGAAGGAAATACCAGCACACCCTCCTGCAGCAGGCGCGAGCGCAGGCGCCGCAGGATCTCCTCGAAATGCAGGTCCTCGAGGCCGTTGGCTCGCGAATAGAGGACCAGCACCACCGGCTTGCCGCTCTTCCGCCTCGCGCGGACCAGGACGTCGGCGGCTGCGATGAGCCCCTCCTCCCCGCCCAGCCCGTAGCCGAAGTTGAGGGCGAGGTCGAAGATGAGGATGTCCGTGCCGGGATCGGAAGCGGCCGTCTCCATGACCGCCTCGAAGACGGGCAGGGGCACCAGGGGGGTGCCGATGTCGGTGGGGTTTCCCACCGCGGCCCCGGGTGCGGCGAGCACCGCGCGCAGGCGGGAGGCGGTCTCCTCCAGGAGCGGCGGCACTTCGAGACCCTCTTCCTCCGCGAGGTCCGCGGCATATGTGCCCAGGCCTCCGCCGCCGCCGGTGATGAAGAGCCTGCGCCCCGGTCTCCTTCCCAGGTGCTTGAGGGCGAGGAGCACGTCGCAGGTCTCGTCCACCCCGGAGACCTCTATGGCGTCGCACTGGCGCAGCAGGCCTTCCCATATCATGGAAGAACCCGCCATGGAACCTGTATGAGATGTCACGGCGCGCGAGGAGGACTCGCTCTTGCCCACCTTCCAGATCACCACCGTCTTGCGGGAGGCGGCCTCGGCCAGTGCCGCGGCGAAGAGCCTGCCGTCCGTGGTCCCCTCCAGGTAGGCGCCGATGATGGAGGTCTGCGGGTCGGCCGCGAAGTAGCGCAGGAGCTCGATCTCGTTGAGGTCGGCCCCGTTCCCGTAGCTGACGATGGCGCTGAAGTCGATACCCAGGCTCTTGCACTGGCGACCGACGTGCACCGAGAAACCTCCGCTCTGGGAGATATAGGCGACGTCGCCCGGCCTGTCAGAGAAATCGTGTCCCGGCAGCAGCGCCAGGCGGTTGCGCGGATTGTAGATGCCGAAGCAGTTGGGCCCCACGATGCGGAATCCCCCCTCCCGTGCCAGGCGCAGCGCCTTCGCCTCCAGCGCCGCTCCCTCGCCGCCCGCCTCGCGGAAGCCCGCCGCCATGATGATGACCCCCTTCACCCCCAGGTCCGCGCAGTCCTCGAGGATGTCCATGGAGCGGTGGGCGGGGATGGTGAGGTAGACGAGGTCCGGCACCTCCGGGAGGGACCTCAGGTCGGGATAGACCGGCCGCCCCAGTATCTCCTTCTCCCCGGGGTTGACCAGCCACACCGGGCCCTTGAACCCGAAGGTGAGCTGGGTGGCGGTGAAGAGGGAGCCGAACTTCACCGGTTTGGCGGAAGCGCCCACGATGGCCAGGGAGCGGGCGTTGATGATGGCGTCTATCTCCTCGAAGTCGAATCCCACCGTTATCACATCCTTTGCTGTGGTCGGGGCGTCGCCCCCGTGCTGTTCGCCCGGTGACGTTCAGGCGGGCCATTTGGTCACGATAAAGGATAACCCGTGGGCGCGACGCGATGAAAGACCCGTGACGAAAGAACCCGGGAGGCCCGGATCGAGCGCCCGTCTGTGCGTGGCCGGTGCCGGGATGGGTTTAAGGGCCGCGCGTATCGGATATATCACACCTTGGGCCGAGCGTTCCATAGGAAAGGGATGGCGCGGCAGGGGTGGACGGGAGCTCTCGCAAAGCGGCAGGGACGAAAAGAGCATAAACCGTTTCCATTGACTGATATAGTAGTTCTGTTGTCGGTCGAGCCCGAAGGGAGGGGGAGATGATGGAAATCCGGTCGAGGCGGCGGGTTGCTTTCGCCTGCCTGGCGGTGGCGCTCTTGCTGCTTTCCGCGGTCGCCGGGTGCGGCAAGGCTGCGGAGCCCGAAAAGGTGAGCAGGCCGGGAGAGTACTCGGGATTCTCGGAACCCCTGTACGCCTCGTGGGATACCACCAGCCTGTACGTGCCCGTGCGGGACGGCACCAGGATCGCGGTGGACGTTTACCGCCCCGCGGACGGCCCGCAGGAGAAACTGCCGGCCGTTCTGGTCATGACCCCTTACCACCGGGCCAGCGTGAACAACGGCGAGGTCATGGATCTCACGAGCAAACTGGATTCCCCTTTTCGCACCCTCCTCTCCTACGGGTACGTGGTGGTGTGCGCGGACATCCGGGGCACTGGCGCCTCCTACGGGACCCGTTTCGGGATCTTCTCGCCCATCGAGGTCCAGGATGGGAGCGACCTCGTGGACTGGATCGCAGAGCAGGACTGGTGCGACGGCAACGTGGGCATGATGGGGCAGTCGTACCTGGCCATCATCCAGTTCATGAACGCCTCCAATCGCAATCCCCACCTCAAGTGCATCATTCCGCGCTACGCGGCCCTTGACCTCTACGACTTCGTGTATCCCGGCGGCATACTGGATTTCAACTTCGTCGAGGTCTATGACGTGGCCATGAAGCTCCTCAACGGCAACCGCAGCGCACCGGCGCTGGGGGTATATCCCAGCAAGCCGGTGGACGAGGACACGGACGGGAGCATGCTGGCGGAGGCCACCAGGGAGCATGAGGCCAATACCGACCTCGTCGAGCTGGCAGGCCGCATGCCCTTCCGCGACAGCGTGGTGGAGGCGCCCTGGGGAGAGCCCGTGGGATACCCCGTCGCCAGCCCCTCCGGGCACCTCGAGGAGATCGAGGCCTCGGGGGTGGCGATATACAACATGGGGGGTTGGCTCGACTGTTACAGCACCGATACCATCTCCTTCCAGGAAACCCTCCGTAACGAGAGCAAGACCCTCATCGGAGATTACGACCACACCCAGGGCTTCGACGCTTTCGCAACCGAATGCGTGCGCTTCTTCGACCGCTACCTTAAAGGCATCGATAACGGGATAGACAGGGAGCCGCCGTATTACATCTACACCACCGGAAGCGGAGTGTGGAGCTTCCTCGAGGAGTGGCCGCCCGAAGGCCAGACGGCGGCGGAATGGTATTTCGATGCCGGCGGCGGGCTGGTGGATGGCATGACCGCCGCCGAGGGGGTGGACGAGTACGTCGTCGATTACACCGCCACCAGCGGGAAGAACTCCCGCTGGCTGGCCATGACCGGCAGACCGAGCGTTTACGAAGACCGCTCCGAAGAGGACCTGAAATGCCTCACCTACACCAGCGCGCCCCTGGAGGAGGACCTCGAGGTCACCGGCCATCCGGTCCTGCGCCTGCAGGTCGCCAGCACCGCCACCGACGGCGATTTCTTCGTCTACCTGGAGGACCTGGCGGAGGACGGCCACGCGCAGTACAAGTCCGAGGGCCAGCTGAGGGCCTCGCTGCGGAAGACGGGGAAACGCCCCTGGCTTCCCGACCTGCCCTACCACCCCTGCATGCAGGCGGACGCGCAGCCGCTGGTGCCGGGGGAGAGGACCGAGCTCGCCATAACGCTGTTTCCGGTCTCGCACGTCTTCAAGAAGGGACACAGGATTCGCGTCTCCCTCGCCGGCGCCGATAGGGACAATTTCAGGACGCCGGAGCTGGCGCCCCCTCCGGTCTGGAAGGTCTACAGGGGCGGCGCCGAGGGGTCGCGCATGGAGATGCCGGTGATCCGGCGCGGTTGATACGCCGGTCCTGCGCGTATTGCCCGACCCGGACCTGAAGCGGTGCTATAATCGTCCCATGGGCGGAAAGCGTTTTGAGCTGGCCGAGATGACGGGACCCGAGGTCGATGCCCTCGATCCCGGGAAGACCCTGTTCGTCCTGGCCCTGAGCCCCCTGGAGGTGCATGGGCCACACCTTCCCCTGGGAACCGACGTGTGGATGGCGGAGGAGGTGAGGGAACGCGCCCTGCGCAAGCTGGCGGAAAGGCGCCCGGAGCTGGATTTCGTCATCCTGCCCTCCTGCTACCTGGGAAGCGACACCATCCCGGGTTCGATGGAGATCGACAGCAGGGCCGTAAACCTCATGTTACGGGGGGTCGCGACCTTCCTCGCGGACCGGGGGTTCAAATATCTCCTGGTCACCGACAACCACGGCGGCCCGCGCCACCAGATAGCCACCGCCAAGGCGGTGCGACGCATGTACGAAAGGCGCGGATTCCACATCGTCGCCCCCTTTCTCTCCTTTTTCCGCCGTATGGTGGAGCTGGACCCGGCCCTCCTGGCCCGGCTGGGGGCGGGCGAGGGGGCATGCGGAGACCCCCAGGACAGCCACGCCGGCCTCAATGAGACCTCCCTCATGCTGAGCTCTTATCCCGACAGGGTACGGCCTTCTTGGAAAGAACTGCCACGAGTGTCCATCAATACCCGCAGGTGGCCCTACCTCCTGCTGGGAGCCTTGGGGAAAGCCCTGCGCGCCTTGGGCCTGGGAGAGATGGGGGACGACGTGGCCTATGTGGGGCTCATGCTCTCCTGGGTCACGGAGAAGCACCCCTCCAACTACATCGGCGAGCCCCGTGCTGCCACGCCGGAAGCGGGCGAGCGTATGCTGGACGCTTTCAGCGACGAGGCGGTGGAGAGGGTGGAGGCGGCGCTGCGCGGGGAACGTCCCTACCATACCCCCCTGGGATGGTCGTTGCGCGCCATCGAGCCCAGCCGCTGACGGAGAAGCCGTGCCGGCAAGCCCACCGCCGGCGACCCGCGGCGGCGGCAAAGGGGAGCGATGGCCCCAGGCGCGACCGGATATGGCGCTAAGGATGACGTCGCGGAGACCGGTCTTCGCAGGCGATGCCCGGCGGTGATTCGGGGCCGCGTCGCCGCGTGCCGGAACCCCCGGGAGGTGCCGCGGACGTCAGGGTGAAGCGAGCTCGGTCAGCTGGGCCGCGAGGGCGGCGAAGCCGTCGCGGGAGAGGTCCCCGGTCACGGTTATCTCCAGGTTTCCGGCCACGAGGTGCATCTCCTGGCAGTCGAGGGCCGCGGTGTAGAGGGCGCTCCCTTCCTCCTCCTCGAACACCTCCTGCTGGGCCAGGTAGGCCCCGGTGAGCGTGCCCAGGCCCATGGTGTAGTATCCGAATTCCGGGTCGTAAGGGCTTTCTCTCACCTCCACCTGGCGTGTCCCGGCCCGGTAGAGCAGGTACAGCTCGCGAAAGCCCTCCGGGAATCGGATGGACTGCCCTTCCTGGGAGGAAAGGGAAACCGTGGGGTCGCGCCACCGCGCGCCCGCAAGCTCGAAGCCCTCCAGTACGGGGACGAGAGGCTCGAAGCCGACCACCGCCGCGGCATCCGGGAGGTCGAGCTGCCGGCAACCCCCGTCGCTCGCGACCGAGTGGGCGGCATCGCCGCTGTACCCGAACAGCGATCGCATATCGGGCGGGAAGGGCGAATCCCGGTAATCGAAACCCTCCTCGTATCCCTGGAAGCGGAAGACCACCTTGCGTTCCTGGCCGAGGTAGAGGTCTTTCCGCAGCGGAAGGCCGGTGCCGGCATCGAGCCATAGTTGCATGCGCGGGGTAAGCCCGGAGGCGGAATCCAGGCGCCAGGCGGGAGCGCCGTCGAGGTCCTCCCCGCCCGCCGCCTCCAGGCTGCCCCCCTCCAGGAGCGAGAGAAGGGAATAGAAGAAGTCGGCGTTCCCCACCAGGTGGTAGAGACCGAGGTACCGGCCGCCGTTGCGCAGGGCAGGTACGCACGTTACGGCCTCGCTTTCCACCTTCTCCAGCTCTCCCGAATCGCCGTAGGCGGCGCGCGCGCTGAAGAAGGCATCGCCGCGCTGCTCCGCGACCCTCACCAGCCGGGGCGAACCTTCGGCCTGCTCGTAGAGGCGGTATCGGTAGCGGTCGGGGAAGGCCAGCTCGAACTCCTCGCGGTAGAGACGCTCGCCGTCCTCGGTCACGCAGGTGTAGCGGAGGGTGTCAATGGCTCCCGCCCTTGATAAAAGCATCTCCTCAAGGTCGCGGGGCCCCCCCTGTCCGCCGCAGCCTGCGGCGAGCAGGGCGGCCAGCAGGGCGGCCAGCAGCGCGGCGGCGGACAGCGCCTGCGCCGCGCGGAGAGACCGTCTCGACGATCTCCGCGAGTGGCGGGGCGTCCGGTTCAGATCCGTGTCCCCACCGGTTTTCCCTGCCTTCATGAACAACTCCTCGCTCGATGCAGACCCTGCGCTTTCGCGGCGGCTCCGCAACCCGGCAGGTCGAGGCAGCCGCTCCGCCACGCGCTCATGCGCATGCGGCCCGTGTCCCCGGGAGCGTCACGCTCCCGTGCCCGCCGCCTTCTTCTCCCCGGCCCTGAGCCGCCCTGCCCATGTTGAGCTCCGGGAGGGAGCCGGGGTTCCCGACCCCGGGACGGCCGCGGGCCGCGCGCGGGATGCCGGGGGCAGGCCTCAGCGTACCCGCGACGACCGGATACCGCGAGACCGAGAGCGCCTCCTCGCCGTGGTCCACCGCTTCACCACGGCCCATCCTCCGCTCTAGACCTCCTATGTGAGGCGGGGCGAGCTTCCCCTCGCCCGTCTATGCCTATCCTAGCAGAGAGGCCATGCGTGTAAACAGGGAAACGGCGGGAATACGGGCGAAAACGGTCCTGGGATATAATCTTGCTTACGGAAGCCGGGGCCGTGTGGTCAGGTGGCGGGAGAAAGGAAGGAGAACCCGCATGAGATGGGAGAGCGGCAAGACGAGGAAGAATGGGGACGGCATCCCCTGGGTGGACCCCCACGTGCATATCCTGCCGCCGCGGCGCATGCGCGGACTCATACGCTGGGTGAAGGGCTTCACGCCGGGGTTTCCCGTCAGCGAGGACATCTCCGGGGAGGAGATCCTGTCGGACCTGCGCGCTTCCGAGATCCCCTTCTTCTTCAACCTTATCTTTCCCCTCTGGGAGGAGGAGACCGCCGATCTCAACCGCTTCAACCGCGATCTGTGCGCGGGCATAGAGGAGGCCATCCCCTTCGGTTCTCTGCACATCGACACCCCCGACAAGGAGAGGGAGACCCGCCGCTGTCTCGAGGAATACGGGTTTCTGGGCATGAAGCTGCACCCCTTCGCCCAGAGGTTCCCGGCCTTCGTTCCCGAGATGCGTCCCCTCTTCGAGGTGCTGGAAGAGCATGGAAAACCCTTGCTGGTGCACACCGGCTTCGACGATTTCTACGGCATGTACATGGACCTGGAGGCCATGGAAAAGACCATACGCGACTTCCCCCGCATGCAGGTGGTGGCGGTGCACTCGCTCTTCCCGCGTTTCGAGCTCGCCTACAGGTGGTTGGAAGAATATCCTAATTTCTGGCTGGACATGACCAACACCATCTCCTGCATGCGCATGTACGAGGAGCTGCGCGGAGGCCGCGAGGATCTGCCCCCCTTGGCCTCCAGCCTCGAGGTGGAAGCGGTGGAGAAGAACCACGCCTTTTTCTACCGGCTTTTCGAGGACTTCCCAGAGCGCATCATGTACGGCACGGACTTCCCCGCGGGCTTCGGCTATCATCCCGCGCTTCTGGAGGACCTGCGTTTCTTCTCCTTTCCGCGCCGGGTGGAGGAGCAGCTGCTCTTCGGGACCGTCTGCCGCCTCGTCTCCCTCTGCGGTGGGCCCGACCTTGCGGCGCGCCTCCCGGGGACCACGGGCTGACCTCGAGGCCGCGGTGAGCGGCGTGCCGGACCCAGCTCGGGGGCGATCCCCGGGAGAAGGGGATCCTGGGGAGGCGAAGAAAGGAAGAAGCCGCCTCGGGGGAAGGGATCTTTCCCGGGGAGAGGCCGGGAGGAGAAACATCGCGGCCACTCGCATTTTGCATGTCCCCGCTTTCCCTGCGAAGGCGGACCGCTTATCCCCGGCATCGTCCGCGGAGAAGAGCAAGGTCGGGAGCGCGCGCCCCTTACCTCCGGAAAGTCCCCTTCCTCCCGCTATGATATATTTTTCCTGGTGCCCTGGAGGTGTTGCTGTAGTCCATGTCGTGTAAGGAGGTGAGCGATGTCGGCGGTACGCGATTACCTCAAGACCCAGCACCTGTTCACCATGAAGGCCTTCCTCTCCCCGGACGAGAACCCCGCCCAGAAGGTATGGTTCCATTTCGACGAGGAGGGCAAGGTCACGGGACATTCCTTCGAGCCCGCGGAAAAGGAATGGGACGGAAACGGTCCGCGTCCGGTCATCACCCCCATGGGCCGTTTCGAGAGCGAGGCCAGGATGAGCGAGAACTGGGCCCAGTTCATCGAGATGGCCGAGGAGGAGGAGAGGAAACAGCGCGGCTGATCCCGTGCGGGCGGGGAACGGCCTTTCCCCCGCGCCGGGGCTGCGGGGACGCCTGAGGGGGGTTCAGCCGGCTTTCATGGCCCGCTCCCGCGTGGAAGGCCGCAGGGCGAGGGACGCCGGCACGAGGGCCGGCTTCCTTGGCGGGGCGCACGGAAGTTGACGGTGCCGCCGGTATCACGGGATAATCCTCTAGAGGGAGTCGGCCGGGTGGTCGCGGGCGCGCCCCGGGGCGCGCACGAGGAAAGTCCGGACTCCACAGGGCAGGGAGCTGGGTAACGCCCAGGCGGGGTGACCCGACGGAAAGTGCCACAGAAAGGGAGACCGCCGGCCGGCGCTTGGACGCATGCGGCGCCGGCAGGCAAGGGTGAAAAGGTGGGGTAAGAGCCCACCAGCAGCCCCGGTGACGGGACTGGCTTGGTAAACCCCTCCCGGAGCAAGGCCAAATAGGAGCCGATGCCGTGGCCCGCGGCGCTTGAGGCTCGGGTAGGCCGCTGGAGGCCGCCGGCAACGGCGGTCCTAGATGGATGACCACCGCCCGGCTCGTCCCGGGTACAGAATCCGGCTTACAGGCCGGCTCCCTCATCATCTTCGCTTTCTGGGCGATACTTACGGTGGGTCGGTGACCGAGGGGGTGCGAGGATGTTTGCTTCATTCAAGGGTTGTCCGGCTTGCGGGGTTCCCAGGCGCATCGCTTTCGTGCATCGCTGGAGGGAGGACGGCATCCTGGAAAGCCGTATGGGCGCGGCGAGGGCGATCATGATCGAGCGGGACGCTTTCGCGGGGGTGCTGGAAAGGATCGAGGAGGCCCTGGGCATCCCCATAGACCACATCCTCATCGACGCCAAGCGGCGAGACGCCAAGCTCTACGTGGACGACGTGCTGGCGGGCTTCGCCGGCCGGGTGGTGAGGATGGGGCCCCTGCGCAGGCTGGGTTACCTGGTGATGATACGCCAGGCGGCCACCATCGGGCTGGCCAAGGCGCAGCTCCTCGCCTACCGGACGGGGAAGAGGTTCATCGGCAGGGCATTGCCCGTCTATCACCCCGTCCTCTTCGTGGGGGACGTTTGCGGGGCCTTCGAGAGCCTGGAGAGAAAGCGCGCCCGTCCGGTTTACGGGAACATAGGCGAGGCATGGTATTGCGAGCTCTACGTGGACGAGAGCCTTCCCGTGGAGGAGCGCCTGGAGCTGGAGAAGACCCCGGAGGTGCCGGCGCAGGCCGGTCACGAGCGCTGCGCGAGATGCGGGGTGCCGCGCGGCATAGGGGATTTCCGCTGGGACCTTGAGCAGGGGAAGATCATCGACCGCAGGACGGGAGAGTGGGTCATCTACATCAACGTGGAGGGGGTCAACTCCGTGCTGCGGGAGCTGGAGAGGGAGATCGGGGAGGAGATCCCCCGCCTGGTCCACGAGTTCACCGCCGATTTCTACTCCCGCCTGGCATCCGAGCATCCCGGCTCCTTCCTCTCCGACCTCGCCTTCATGAAGCTGCGGGGTTTCGGGGTCCCCGAGCGGGAGGACCCCGGAGAGGAGGAGCTGAGGAGCGGAATCCTGGTGCGGAACGCCTTCAACGCCCCCATGGTCGCCGGAATGGTGGCGGCGGCCTACAGGGGGGAGGGCAGGCGTTTCACCTGGGAGGTCCCGGAGAAGGGGACGGTGCTGGTGAGGTTGGAGGTCTCTTCGTGAGGGGACGCCCTCATCCCCCCGGAGCGGTGTGCTGGAGAAGAGATGGGGCCGCCGCGGCTTCCGCGGGGTAAGGCCGGGGATGCCGGACAAGAAGAGGCCATGCGTGCCCGTGATCACGCGGAGCCGCACCGTCCCCTCCGGAAGGGCGAGGGGACGTGCGCTCCTGACGAGGGCGGGGCGCGGCCGGTGCCGGTGCCCGTGAGCGGTTGACGCGCGAGATGGGAAAGGAGCGACGATGGTCGAGAAGGCGTCATCGCAGAACCCGCAGGTGGACGAGAAGACGCGCAAGCGGGCGGACATGTGCATGAACAAGTGCACGGTATGCAAACTGGGCAGGGAGAAAGGCCGGGGCTTCTTCTACTGGATGGTGAAGATGGAGTCCAGGCTGAAGGTGTGCCCCTGGTGCCGGGCCTACGAGAAGGTGTACGGGGTACCAGCCTACCAGAAGCCGCCGCACGCATGAGGAACCGGCGGGGGCATGGACTCCGAGGTCTCGTGAGCGCCGATACCCCGCTGGCGTGATCCGGCCTGGGATTCCTTCGCGCCGGGCGTTCTGCGGGTAAGCGGCCTGTCACGGGGAGCTCCTCGGGAGCCTCAAGACCTGAAGAGCCCGTGCCGCGCCGCAGCGCCGTCCTCGCCCCCGCCCTACAAGGCGCGTCCCGATCCGGCATGCCGCCCGCGACCGCCCGCCGTCGACCAGGAGGCGTGTTTTCGTTCCCGCCTGTCCCCCGCGTCGTAATGCCGCGCCGCGCCTTGGCGCCGCCGGCGCTTTACCTCGTCCCCAGACGCGCCGAATCAATAACCGGGAGAGGATGCGATAGCGGACCGCCACGGAGGATCACGGCGCGGCGAGAGGAAGCGATGGAGAAGGCGACTACGGGACATGATGCGAAGCCGCGGGACGGCGGCCTCCTCGAGCGCCGTGACTGGGAAGAGCTGGAAAGGGAATCGCGGCGCGTCTTCGCCTTAAACGAGGTGGAGCAGGGAGATATCTATTACCACATGCCCTCCCATCTCCATTACCCCTCCCTTTTCGCCTGGGACAGCGGTTTCCATGCCGCCGCCATGTCCGTCCTCGACTCTTCCAGGGCGCGGCGCGAGCTGGAGACCCTCATGCGCCAGGTGAGCTCCGACGGGCACCTCCCCCACGAGGTCCTGCTCCCCAACCGCGGGTCACACCGCTGGCTGAGGGGGCTCGAGACGCGCCTGGTGAAGTGGGAGTTCGACGGCAGGGGCGCTTCCTTCATGATCGATCCCCCCATCTACCATTACGCCGTGGAGATGGTCTATCGGCGGTGTGGCGACACCGCCTGGCTGAAGCGCATATGGCATCCGCTGCGGCGATGTTTGGACTACCTCCTGCGGTCACGGAGACTGCGGGGAGACGGCCTCGTCGCCGTTTTCCACCCCTGGGAGACGGGCACCGACCTCTCGCCGCAGTTCTTCCAGGCCTTGGGGTTGAGGGACCGCGGCCACACCAGCGCCATGCGCGCCGAGTTGTGCCCCACCCTGCTCTATGTCTTCAACCGTACCCTGGGCTGGAAGCCGCGCAGGCTGGCGGCCGCGGACCGTTTCGTTTGCGAGGACCTCACCGTTAACTCCATCGCCGCACGGGCATGCCGCAGCATGGCCTTCCTGGCGGGAGAACTGGGCAGGAGGCGGGAGGAGGGCGAGTACGGCAGGAGAGCCGGCGAGATCATGCGGGCGCTGGACGCCTTATGCTGGGACGAGCGCAGGGGTTGCTATTTTCCCCGTTTCGGCTATCGGCGCCCGCGCAAGGCCAGCCGGCGCACCGCGGCCTCGCTCCTCCCCCTCTTCACCGGCCTGTGCACGCGTGAACGCGCGCGGAGGATGATCGAGGGCCACCTGCTGGACGAGGAGGGTTTCTGGACGCCGTACCCGGTCCCCTTCAACCCCGAGGCAGAGATCGCCGGTGCCGGCCCGTGGGTGGACCGTCACCTGTGGTCCGGGCACTGCGTGTGGGTGAACTTCTCCTGGATGCTCTCCATAGGCCTGGCGGAATACGGTTATCTCGACGAGGCCAGGGAACTCACGCGCCGCGTGGTGCGCATGGTGTTGCGGGAGGGTTTCTACGAATATTACGACTCCCGCAGCGGCGAGGGCAGGAGGATACGTGATTTCTGCTGGCCGGCGCTGGCCCTGGAGATGATGGCGCGTTTCTGGCCGCAGGCCGCGGACGCGTGCGGAGCGTGAGGGGTCCGGGAGCGGGGCGGTGCCGGGTTTTTCAACGCCGCGATATGCGGTGAGGAAAGGCGTCGCTCATCATGCCGGTGCGCAGGTAGTCGAGGTATTGCTGCCTCCGCCGCGCCGCGTTGGCGTACAGGGGTATGAGCAGCGCGGTCACCATCAGGGTCAGCCAGGACCGGGAGGCCACGGTCACCCCCAGGTTCATAAACGTCCGCGCGGCGATCCTCTGGTAGATGCGCTTCTGTAAGGCGGTGCGGTGGGATTCCGGCCTCAGGCGGTGCCGCCGCAGCGTACTCAGGTTATAGAGGACCCCCAGCAACCAGATCATGGATCCCAGGGGCAGGGCCGCGGCAAGGGGCAGGGGGATGCGCCATTGCGAGGCTAGACCGGTTATCACGCTGCCCCACAACAACAGAAAGTGCAGAAAGATTATCCAGTTGGCCTGTGGCATAAGCAAAGTATACTCCTAAAGGAGGGCAAGGCAAACCGGACCGCGCGACGGCGTCCCGGAGCAACCTCGGCTTTGCCCGGCGGTATCCCCGCCGCCGGCTTTTTCGCCGTCCACGCCCTCATCAATGTCTGGAGCGACAAGCCTCATCGGCGTCCCCGCCGTCGGGGAAGGCTGCGTCCCCCGCGGGCGCGAAGAGATAGAGAGAGACTACCTCCGGCCCGCGGGGCTATCGGTCGACCTGCGTCCCCCGCGGGCGTGAAGAGAAAAGCCGAGATCCCCATTCCGGCTTGCCCCTCGAGCACTCCCGCGGGCGTGAAGAGAGGCGTGGAGGTGTCGGAGCCGGAACGGGGGAGGTAAGGCCGGTGGCGGTGGAGAAGAAATGCTTGGTACGAGCGGAAACGTCTGGTATATAATGAGCGCGACTACGGCATCTGGCGGCTATCGATTCTACGGGAGGGGCTTTGCGGGAAGCTGTTGCGCGGTCTTCTCCGGTGGGAAACTACGGTTTCCACGGCTTCCCGGGGGAGAAAGGAGGATGGTTGGGTGAGTAAGCTCCAAGAGATGAGGCAGCGGCTGCAGAGCATGGTGGAGGTGAGCGGAAGGATACGCGAACAGCTAGAACGGCTCCGCGGACCGGAAGGGGCGGCTTTACGCGACAGGGCCAAGGAAGCCGGGACGCGCGTGGGCATCGGCGTGGGGATCACCCTTTTCGGGTTGACGGTGATCGCCGTGGCCTCCGTCTACATCATCGCCGTGGTGATACTCCTGGTGAACATCGCGCTGGACCGCCTCTGGCTTTCCGCGCTCATCGTGGTCGCGGGCTCGCTGTTCCTGGGAGGGGTCATCGCCGCTATCGGCGTGGGCATCGCGCGCAAGGGAGCGAAGGAGCTCCCCAGGATGGGTACGGAGGTGGTGCAGCCGCTCAAAGAGACCGGCGAGGAGATAAAGACGGCGGTAGAAGAGCTGCAGGAGGCCGCGCTGCAGGAGGCCAGGGAACGCCAGAAGCAGGCCCAGGAGCTGTTGCAAGAGGCCATGAAATATGCTCCATACGTTGTCGGGGCTTATGTAGGTTACCGGGTGATCAAAGGGATGACCAGGAAGGCGATCAAGATCCACAGGGCGAGGAAGCTGGCAAAGCTGGAGTCGCTTGCCGAGGCATAGATACCCGGGGAGAGCGTCGAAAAGGCCGGGAAACCGGCCTTTTCGCTGTATGCCGGGTATGTTCGACGGTTAAGGAAGAAAGCTCCCTGTTCAAATATATAGCTATACTTTAGATTAATGCTTATAATCATGGCCATTCAAGCCGGAGGCGAAAGGCCGCCCTGAAGGCCCCCGGTTCCGCCAGGCTAAGCCGGTTTATAAACCGGTTTGAGAGAGGTGTGACCCCTTTTTCTAATATTAATGTATACTTTATGTTTATATATTTGCTTTCTCGGGGCGTTGCCGGCGCGCCTGGTTCACAACCGGAGCATCTGTCACCGCCAACTGGTAATCTGGTTCCAAAGATAGAGAGGTGGTGATGGACAATGACCGTTTACTCCCACAGCCAGCTGGAGACCTTCGAGAAGTGTCCGTATAAATACCGCCTGCAGTATATCGAGAGGGTGAAGACGGGTCGGAGGAGCATCGAGGCTTTCATGGGGTCCACGGTGCATGCCGCGTTGGAAAAGCTCTACCGCGACCTCAGGATGTCGCGCCTTCCCGGCGAGGATGAGCTCATCCGTTATTACCTGGAGCGCTGGGATGCCGGATACGATAAGGGGATCTTCGTGGTCAGCGGGGAATACGGCGCCGAGGACTACCGCGAAACAGGCCTGCGCTGCCTGCGCGATTACTACCGCCGTTATCATCCCTTCCGCGCAGGGGTCGCGGTGTGGCTGGAGCGCAAGGTGAACATCCCCATCCGCGACAGGGAAGGCGCGACCATCTCCTTCACCGGGGTTCTGGACCGCCTGGACAGCCTGGAGGGCGGCAGGTACGAGATCCATGATTACAAGACCTCCGGTACCCTCCCAATCGCCCGGGAGATAGAGGAGGACCGCCAGCTCAGCCTCTACCAGCTGGCGGTGGAGGAAGCTTTTCCTGACGCGGTGGAGGTAGAGCTCGTATGGCACTACCTGGTCTTCGACCGTGAGCTGCGCCTGCGCAGGGAGAGAGCCGACCTGGAGAGGATAGCCGCGGAGGCCGCCGAGCTGGTGCGCAGGATCGAGGCGGAGGAGGAGTTCCCGCCCCGGGAGAGCGTACTATGCGACTGGTGTGAGTTCCAGGAACACTGCCCCAAGAGGAAACACATCTTCATGGTCGCGGAAATGCCCGCCAGGGAGCTGGGAACGGACCACGGCGTGCAGTTGGTGGACGAGTTCGCTTTCTGGGCGGAGAGGAAAAGGGAGGCGGAGGGGAAGCTGGCGGCCCTTCGGGGGGAGATCCTGGAGTTCGCGACCTTTCACGGGGCGGACAACCTGCGCGGCAGTTCCGGCGTGCTCAAGATAACGCGTTCCAGGCAGCCCAAGCTGCCGCCTGCCGGGAGCGCCGCGAGGGACGAAATCGAAGGCCTGCTGCGGGAATGGGGGGCCTGGGAGGAGGCGAGCGCGATCAATCCCCGCAGGCTCGGTTCCCTCCTGGGGAGCGGAAAGCTTGGACCTGACCGGGCCTCTCGCCTCGAGGCCATGCTTTCCTGGGAGGAGGCGGCCACCCTGCGTTTTGTACAGGACAGGCGCGAGGAGTGAGGGCGGTGCGACCAGGAAGCCGGTGGGCGTCATCTTTGAAATAGCCCTTAAGGCTGCCTGAAGCGGGTGGAGTATCGGCCGGGTCTTCGCTCAGGAGAGGAAGTCCACCACTTCCTTTGCCACCTCGCGGGGGAACATCAACTGGAGGGCGTGGCCCGCGCCCTCGATGATCACCAGCCTGCATTCGGGGATGGCCTCGGCGAGGATGCGCGAGTTCTCGGGGGGTATGAGGACGTCCTCGCTGCCGGTGATGATCATTGGCGCTGAGGCCCATTATCAGGAGCAGGGGCTCACCCTCGCCGTATTCACGGTAGTATATGTCGGTGCCGTTGACCTTCGCGAAATCCTCTCGGTAATGCATTTCACCTCGCTTTCACTCCGGGACTGGGGAGATCCCCCACGGCTTTTTCCCGTTTCGTACCGTACAAACCCCATACTAAAGAGGATACCACCGGGCTGCCGTTCATACCCTTTCGCGACCGGCGATATCCTTCCCGCGGCCTCCCGGCCGTGCCACGCGCCGGGTCGCAATGGCGATGAGTCCCTTTCAACGCGGCATCCTCTCACGCAACGAGGCGGTGCGTGCCGCGAAGAGAGCCAGGCATACGCAGGCCAGCGCGCCCCCGCTGAGGTACATGGCGGTATATCCCCAGAGATCCGCGAGGGGTCCGAGGGCTATGCCTCCCAACCCGATGCCCAGATCGAACACCGCCATGAAGATCCCCAGGGCCGCCCCGCGATCCGCGGCGTCGGTGTGGTCGAGCAGGAGGGCCGAGAGGGTGGTGGGTAGGTACGCGAAGCCCAGAGCATAGAGGAAGCTTCCCAACAATAGATGGAACATGCTGCCTGCAAAGGAAAGTATTGCCAGGCCGGCGAGAGTGACCGCCGCGGAGGCCAGGATGAGGCTCCTCCGCTCCCAGTAGTCGGCGCGCCTTCCCACCCCGAGCCGGAAGACGATGAGGGTCACCGCGAACACGGTGAAAAAGAGCTCTCCCTGCTCCAGGCCTTTTTTCTGCGAGGAGAGGACGATAAAGGTCTGGAGGGTCCCGAAGGTGAGGGTGAACCCCATGGTGGTGAGGAAGACGGTCCTCTGCAGCGGGGTGAGCCTGACGCGGTGCTTTTCCCGCGCAGCGCGCTCCTCCGCGCCGCGGGTCTCACGCAACAGAAGGGAGGAGAAAAAGGCCAGGACGGCCAGGCATGACGCGAGGATGTAAACAGGCGTGAACCCCAGGGCACTCTCCATGGTCCTGGCGACCACGGGGGCTGCGGCGATGGTCACGTCCACGGAGATGTAGAAGAAGGCGATGGCCTGCAGGCGCCGCGTGGCGGGCGCGAGGTCGCTGACCACGGCGTAGGCCGCAGTGTGGAAGGCCGCCAGCCCCAGGCCGTTCAGAAAGCGGATGACGAGGAGCGGGAGGGCGGTGGAGAAGGCGGCGTAGAGGAAGGTGGAGGCACCCAGTACGAAGGTCCCGGAGAGCAGGGCGGCCTTTCGTCCCTTCAGGTCCGCGATGCGTCCGAAGAGGGGGCGAAGGAGTGCGGCTACGGTGGCCATGGACATTATCGCGCCCACCAGGGCGTTGGAGTAGCCGCGTTCCTCCAAGAACACGGGGAGGATGGGGATGACGAGATAGATAGAAAAAAATGCCAGCATGTTGACGAGGCAGACGGCCACGAAATCCCGTCTGAAGAGCCTCTCGTCCGCGCGGGCGGTATTGCTTGTCATGCTCTATTCCCTTCCCCTCACGCTTTTTCCTCTCCAGGCCGCACCCCACAACGGCGCACCGGGGACCCGGGCGCGGAGATCGGCGCGTTCTACCTATTCTCGGGCAAGCGCCGTCCGGGGGTCAATCTCGTGCCGCCGTGCGGTCCCGTGCCGCCCGCGGGGGACGGTGGGGGTTATAATGTCGGAGGAGGGTGATATGCGGGGAAGAGAGCCCGCGGCAGGGCAGCTGAAGACGGGGCGGAGAGAGCCGCCTTTTTCAGGAGAGCAGGAGGTAAAAAGATGAGGATAGCACTGGTGGGGGCCGGAGCCATGGGCACCATCATCGGGGCCCTGATCGCCAGAGCGGGCGAGGACATCGTGCTGGTGGACGTCAACGAGCCCCATGTCGAGGCCCTGAACGAGAAGGGAGCCAGGATCGTCGGGCACATGGACCTCACCGTGCCCGTCCGCGCCGTCACTCCAGGGGGCATGGAGGGGACCTACGACCTGGTGATCTACCTGGTCAAGACGGTGTATGATGACAGCGCGTTGCCGGAGATCGTTCCCCATCTCGGCAAGGACAGCATGGTCATCACCCTGCAGAACGGGGTGCCTGAGGAGAAGGTGGCGTCGGTGGTGGGCAGGGAGAGGACCCTTGGGGGCGCCATCGGATGGGGCGCGACATTCATCGGTCCCGGCGTCTCCGAGCTCACTTACGCGCCCGAGGAGATGACCTACGATATCGGGGAGATGGACGGATCCATGACCGATCGCATCCGGGCGGTGAAAAGGATACTGGACCACGCGGGCAAGGCGGAGATCACCGACAACCTGGTGGGAACGCGCTGGACCAAGCTCATGGTCAACGTTTCCATGAGCGGACTGAGCAGCGCCCTCAACTGTACCTACGGGGACATCCTGGACAACGACAAAGCCACGGTGGCGGCCATATCCATCATGGTGGAGACCCTGCTCACCGCCAGGGCGTTGGGGATCACCATGCAGCCCATCAAGGGCGTGGACCCGAACTTCATCATCGACGTGATCCGGGAGAGCGAGGAGAACGCCGTGAACGTCATCCGCATGGTCTACGAGCGCTCACGCGAGCAGGTGGCTTCCATGCTCCAGGACCTGAGGAAGGGCGTCCCCTGCGAGGTGGAGACCCTCAACGGGTACCTCGAGGCGAAGGCGGCGGAGGCGGGAGTCCCCACCCCGGTGAACAACAGGGTGACAGAGATCATCCGGGGCATAGAGGCGGGCAGGTACCCGCTGAGTTTCGACAACCTGGAGATGATCGAGGTGCGCCCCCTGCAGGAGATAATCTGACGGAGGCGGGAGTCCCCACCCCGGTGAACAACAGGGTGACAGAGATCATCCGGGGCATAGAGGCGGGCAGGTACCCGCTGAGTTTCGACAACCTGGAGATGATCGAGGTGCGCCCCCTGCAGGAGATAATCTGACGGAGGCGGGAGTCCCCACCCCGGTGAACAACAGGGTGACAGAGATCATCCGGGGCATAGAGGCGGGCAGGTATCCGCTGAGTTTCGACAACCTGGAGATGATCGAGGTGCGGCTTTCGCCGGGAATCGGTGCCGGCGCCATCGAAGGAGGCGAGCCGGGTCCAGCGGGTCGGGAGAGGCCCGAACCGCAGAGGTCTGTATGGGAAGGAAAGAAAGAAAAAAGACAGTACAATAGCATATTTTGGTAATAACGGGCCGGGAACCAAGGAGGGTCGCTTCACATGGGCGAGGAACTGAGCCGGGAGGAGATAAAGGAGAGGATATTCAAGCTGCTCAACGAATCCCCCTTCTACCGCCATCTGGGCATGGAGGTGGTGGAAGCGGGCGAGGGCCGGGCGAGACTTCGGCTCCCGGTGAAGGACGAGCTGAAGAACCTCTACGGCATCCTGCACGGCGGAGTGATCGCGGCGCTCCTGGACTCCTCCTGCTCCATAGCCGTGGGCACCCTCCTGGAGCCGGACGAGGCGGCGGTCACCCTCGACCAGCGCATCAACTACATCTCCAACGTCAAGGAGGGAGTGCTCTACGGTGAGGGGAGGGCCTTGCACAAAGGGCGCTTCACGGGCGTGGGCCAGGCGGAGGTCAGGGACGAGGAGGGCAACCTGGTGGCGGCGGGCATGACCACCACCTTCGTAATCCGGCGCGGCGTGAACCAGGTGCGCGACGCCAGGGATCCTGTGGACGAGCGACTGAAGCAGGGCTGATCTCGAGCCTGGAGACGGGAACCCCGCTCATCCCGCGGCGGCGCCTTCGCGATCATCACTCATCCGGTACCCGTGAGGCGCGGGTCGACCTGCCGGCTCCGCGGCGAGCGGCGAGGGGTTATTGCCCCGGGTCGGGATCCGACACACGCATGTTTCCGCGATCCCTCGCTGAAGCCTCGGTCACAGGCTCAGGCGGGCACCGCCTTCTCGGCCCTTCCGGTAAAAGCGGAAACCTGCCGCGCGGTCGCATGCACGAGCGCTCACCGCGTATGACCGATGGAGTCGTGAGCCCAGGTCCTGCCGTTTCCGTACATGGCCCTCTCGCAGATCACCTCGCCGCTGGTGGCCTCCACCCGGGTGGAGACGTTGTAGCTGTCGGGCACGAAATCGTTGACCTTGAAGGTGCGCCGGGTCCCCGCAGCGATGCCCACTCCCTGCAGCTCGGCGGGCTCGACCTCCGCGCTGTCGGTCTGGAAGCTCACGTTCACCGTGGCCGCCTCCGTGCCCGGGTTCTGGATGAGCACGAAGGTCTCCATGTCCCCGCCGGTGGAGCCCTCGGCCAGGTACCAGGTGGCGGAGGGCGAGGTTACCCCGATGGAGTCGTGAGCCCAGGTCCTGCCGTTTCCGTACATGGCCCTCTCGCAGATCACCTCGCCGCTGGTGGCCTCCACCCGGGTGGAGACGTTGTAGCTGTCGGGCACGAAATCGTTGACCTTGAAGGTGCGCCGGGTCCCCGCAGCGATGCCCACTCCCTGCAGCTCGGCGGGCTCGACCTCCGCGCTGTCGGTCTGGAAGCTCACGTTCACCGTGGCCGCCTCCGTGCCCGGGTTCTGGATGAGCACGAAGGTCTCCATGTCCCCGCCGGTGGAGCCCTCGGCCAGGTACCAGGTGGCGGAGGGCGAGGTTACCCCGATGGAGTCGTGAGCCCAGGTCCTGCCGTTTCCGTACATGGCCCTCTCGCAGATCACCTCGCCGTCCAGGCAGTCCACCCGCGTGGAGAGGTCGTAATCGGTGGTGAAGCTCCCGAGATTGAAGCTGCGCCTGGAGGCGGCCGGGATCTCCACGTTGGTGAGGTCCGGTTTCACCACCGGTCCCCCTCCCGTCTGCAGCACGATATTCACGTGCACCGCCTGCTGTCCGGGGTTCTGCACCAGCAGCCAGGTCTCCATGCCTCCGTCCGTGGAGCCCTCAGCGAGGTACCACGTCTGCAAGGTCTGCGAGGCGACGGTGATCAGGGTGGGGTCGTCGGGGTCTGCCGTCCTGGGGTCGTCGGTGACCATCTCCTTGTCCGGGCTGCCGTCGCCGTCGGAATCATATCGCAAAGTACCCTGGTTGGAGATGACCGTGCCTCCCGGTATCCCGGCGTCCACCCTGACCCGGAAGGAGATGAAGACGAAGCTGGTGGCGGCCATCTCCCCGTTCCAGGACAGGAGCCCGGTGGCGGCCTGGTAGGAGATCTCGCCCACGGGTTCCCCGTTGATGTCCAGCGCCCGTGCGCTGTCCGCTACGTAGGAGGTGTGCGCGGGTATGGGGTCCTGCAGGCGCGCCTGCAGAGCCGCCGGATTGGCGTTCCCCAGTATGAGGTCGTAGCGGATGTCCTCTCCCGGCAGGAGCGAGCCTCCGTTGGGGTCCGCGGCCGTCTTCCAGGCGGACACATTGCCCAACGACTGTCCCACCACCACCCGCGTGGGGTCGTCATCTACCTGGAGGGTACGCGGGTCGTCGGAGGGCTCGACGCTCTCCTTGACGCCGTCGCCGTCGGCGTCCCAGTGCAAGTCCCCCTGGTTGGCCACCTCCGACCCCGGAGAGAGGGTGTCGGACAGCGCCACGCTGAAGGAGATCACCACCGCGTTCGCGGCGCCCGGCTGGATACTTCCATTCCAGGTCACCCTGGTGTTGGCAAAATCGTAGGCAACGGTTCCTCCTCCCTGGACCACCCGGGCGGAGATCGGCACATAGAGGGTGTTGGCGGGTATGGGGTCCTCGAGCTCGTTGCCCGCGGTGTCGGCGATGGCGGTGTCGCCGAGGTTTACCATGGTGATGAAGTAGTTGATGATGTCTCCCGGCGCCACGTCCCCCCCGTTGGCGTCCACGGCCGCCTTGTAGACCTCGGGAAGGGGCGCAGCGTGCGCGCTCCCCGGAAAGAGATGGAAGCCCATTAACAGGCTGGCCAGGAGCAGCACAAACAACGAAACAAGCGACGGTCCTTTCACTTTCATCTCCCGCTCACTCCCTCTCTTCATTTGCCGCCTGCGCATCAAGCCGCGTCGGCCCCTACTCGAGCAGGATAAGGGGTGCGTGCCCGACGGCTTCACCCCCTCCCGGTGGCCCATAGGGCGATTTTAATGGAACCCGGTGGTTTTATCACCCCCCAGTGGGCGGCAGGGGGCGATCGGGTTATCATGGAGTGCAAGGCACGGAAGGGAAAACGGGGAGGCGGTTGGAATGCGCGATCTACGCGGCAAGGCGGTGGTGGTCACCGGGGCGGCCAGCGGCATAGGTAAAGAGATGGCGCTGGCATTCGCGAGGAGGGGGGCACGCCTGGCCGTCGCGGACATCGACGAAAAGGGTCTGCTGGACTTGCGGGGGGAACTCGAGAGGATGGGAGCGGATGTGCACCACCGAGTGGTGGACGTCTCGGACCCGGGGCAGGTGGAAAGCTGGTGTGAGGAGGTCTACGCAGAGTTCGGCCGGGTGGACGTGCTCTGCAACAACGCCGGGGTGGCGGTGGGAGGGCTTTTCGAGGACGTCACCCTCGACGACTGGCGTTGGATAGTGGGGGTCAACCTCTGGGGCGTCATCCACGGCTGCCACTTCTTCTACCCGCGCATGATCGCCCAGGGCGGGGGTGGGCATATCGTCAACACCGCCTCCGGGGCTGGTCTTGCCCCGCTTCCCTTCCTGACCGCTTATTGCTGCACCAAGTACGCCGTGGTGGGGTTCTCGGAGACCCTGCGCGCGGAGGCGGCCCTGCACGGCATCGGGGTCTCGACCGTCTGCCCCGGCGTGGTCGATACCCCCATCACCCGGGCCGCGAAGCTGGTATCGAGGACCGAACGCTCCGCGCCCCGAGAGCTCCAGGAGAAGATCGTCCGCATCTACCGGCGCCGCCATTACACCCCGGACCGGGTGGCGGCGGCGGCGGTGAAGGCCGTGGAGAAGAACCGGGGCGTGGTCCCCGTCTGTCCCGAGACCTATCTCGGGGACTGGCTGCACCGCCTCAACCGCCGGATCAACGATGCCCTCTTCGCGCGCGCGGTGAAGATGTTCTTGAAATACCTGTAGGCCTCATCGTCTTCCAGGGCTCGCCCGCAAGCCCGACCCCACGTTCTTCTTTGCCTTATCCCGTGTGAATGCAACGGGCGGGACAAGCATGCCGAGGTTCGGCGGGATATGGCTCAGGCAGGTCCGTAGGCCATCGAGCTCAGGTGCCGCGTACGATGCCGGTGGGGTGAGGTGAGGGTGTGTCTGCGATTACCCCCGACCTTCATCGTTCAGGTCCAGGACCGGCGGCCTCACCGGTCCGCCCGCCCTCAGGGAGCCAGGAGTTCGGCCGGGGTCTAGAAGCGGCAGACTCGACCCCTTATCACGGGGGTAAGGGGTCGCAGCGCTTCGTAGCTCTGGTGTCCGCCGAGATGGCGGAAGATGATATCTCCCCGTGTAACGCCGCCTCACGCCGGCCCCGGCGGTCTCGCCGTGCCCTCCTTGCAGCCTCATGCGCAAATAGAAAAAGGCGGGCGCATCTCCCGCGCCCGCCTTCACAGAGGCCTCTATTCCCAGACGTACTTTCCTTTTTCCTCCGCCGGCGCCTCGGCCACCGCCTCTTCGGCGGGCGCCTCCTCCTCCCCTGCAGCTTCCTCTACCGCCGCAGGTTCTTCCGCCTTGACCGCCGGCTCGGATGCCGGAACCTCCTCCGCGGCGGCCTCTTTCTCGCCCTCGGATGATTCCGCGGCCGCCGCAAGGTCGGCCTTAGTGGCATATTCCTCGTATTCGATGAGCAGGCTCTGGCTCTTGAGCAGCAGTTCCCGCATGGGGGCTATCTGCTGCACGATCTGATCCCTGATGGTGGAGAAGGAGGAGAGGATGTGGGATTTCTCGCGCTCGAGGTCCTCGAGGATGCGGTCGCTTCTTTCCTGGGCTTTCTTGATGATCGCCGCCGCCTGGCTGCGTGCTTCCTGGAGGATGTTGCCCGCGCTCTTCTGGGCGTTCATCAAGGCCGTCTGCAGTGTCTTCTGCATCTCATCGAACTGGGCGACCTTGCGCTCCATCCCTGCCACGGCCTCCTCGAGCTGCTTGTTCCTGTTGATCAGCTTCTCCAAGTCGTCGGCGATAACGTCCAGAAAGGCGTCGACCTCTTCCTTGTCGTAGCCCCCGGAGCCCACGGTGCCGAACTCCTTAAGATGAATGTCCATCGGGCTTATCGCCATTGCCATCTCCTCCTTCAGTTACAAGCCCAGTCCACGTTGCGGGCAGCCTCTCTCCACCTCACCCATCAAATACTACTGCCTTCTGCATTTTTCTGCTACTATAGCAGCTTTTTTGCCTCTTTGCGATACCGCGGGAACGGATGTCCCGCAGCCGGGACGTACCTGGACTTTTCAACTATTTCTACCCCTTCGGTCCCTCTTCCTTTGTTGCGCCGGAGGCCGTGTGCGAGCGGAGGCGGCGCTCCCCTGCTCGCGGGGAATCCACCGTGGCCCGCCTTTGTTGAGAAAACGGCTCCAGCGAGGCCTCCCGTCGAGAGCGTGGCGCGCCCGGGGCAGGCTTGACACGCCTGGATATATAATAGAGAGTAGTATAGATGCGTTATACAGGGTTTTAACTGCTAAAACGCGGGAATCACACTCAGGGACCGGGCGATTCCGGACGGAATCGACATGCTCAGTTACGGTACGTTGAGGCGGTATGCCGTTCAGCACGCGGGGTTGCAGGATTCCGCGGCGGCGTGAAGAAGAGGGGAGAGCACAGTTGGGCGCCTTTAGGTTGTCGAAGTCGAGATTCGGAAAGCCGAACATCGAGAAGATGGAGGCCAAGAAAGATGTCAACGGCCTCATCCACGCGCTGAAGAACGAGAACGTCAACCTGCGCGTCAATGCCGCCCTTGCCCTGGGTAAGCTGAAGCGGGCACGCGCGGTAGCCGCATTGATAGAGGCCTTGCGGGATGAGGACGAGGATGTGCGCTGGGGTGCCGCCTGGGCGCTGGGAGAGATCGGTAAACCCGCCGCCCGCCCCCTCATACAGGTCCTCAACGACGAGGACGGTGATGTGCGCTGGAAGGCCGCCTGGGCGCTGGAGAAGATGGGAAAGACGGTGGTGGATTCCCTCATCCAGGCCTTGAGGACGGAGTCGGGGGAAGCGAAGACCAAGGTGGCGTTGGTGCTCGGGTCCATCGGAGACATCCGGGCGGTAAGGCCGCTGGTGCAGGCGCTCAGGGACGAGGATGACAACGTGCGCTGGGGAGCCGCCTGGGCGCTGGAGAAGATCGGCCCCTCCGCGGTCAGGATGCTCATCAATTCACTTTCGGAGGAAGATCCGGGGGCGCGCAGGGACGCAGCCACGGCGCTGGGGATCATCAAGGACGAGGCCGCAGTCGATGCGCTGCTGGCCGCCATGGAGGAGGCGGATGAGGGCCTGCGGCGGGACATCGGAGCTGCCTTGGTCAGCATCGGCAGCAAGAAGGCCGTCTACGGATTGCGCAGATATCTCAAGGAGGGCGACGAAGGGCTGCGGAGGATCGCCGCCCTGGTCCTGGACAGGCTGGGGTGGAGACCCGAGGAGGATTCCGAGAAGATGCAATTCTTCCTGGCCAATCGGCGCTGGGAGGAGATCGCCGCCCTGGGCAAGGAGGCCCTGCGCCCGCTGCTTGCGGCGCTCAAGGGAGAGGGCTGGGAGGTAAGGAGGCAGGTGGCGGCTGCGTTAAGGGAAAAGGGCAAGGTGGCTCCGGAGGCCATCTTCCACCTGCTGGATGACGAGGACGAGGACGTGCGCCGGGAAGCGGTGCTGCTGCTCAAGGAATACGCAGATGCCCGGGCGGTGGACGTGTTGCTGCGGGCACTCGAGAACAAGGACTGGTTCGTGCGCAGGAACGCCGCCCTCGCACTGGGGGAAGTCGGGGGCGCAAGGGCCGTAGAGCCCCTGGTGGGAGCCCTCAAGGACGAGGACGAAGACGTGAGGCGCGTTGCCGCCTGGGCGCTGGGCAGGATCGGCGAACCTGCCGTCACCCCGCTATTGCGCGAGCTCTCATCCGCCGAAGCGGAGGTGCGCCGCGGTGCGGCTTGGGCGCTGGGCGTCATCGGGGACAGGGAGGCCATAAGCCCGCTTGTAGCCGCCCTCAAGGACGGGGACGAAGAGGTGCGCCGCGGCGCCGCCTGGGCGCTGGCGGAGATCGGAGAGGCGGCTTCGGAGGCGCTCAACGCGGCCCTGGCGGATGAGGAGATCCGCGAGGCGGTGGAGGAGATCCTGGCGAAGATCGCGTCGGGAGAAGAGGGGGAGAGACCGCCGGCGGCTTACGTCGAGGAGGAGGCCCCGGCGGCGGTGACCGGCGGCGAGGAAGAGCTGGAGGCTCGCGTGCTCCCGGGAACGACGTCAGCGTCCGGGGAGATCGAGCTCACAATCATGGCGCCCGGCGGCGCAGGGCCGAGGCTCGACGAAGAGGAGGAAAAAGCGGCCCTTTACATCGCTCAGCGGGAGTGGAACAAGGTGACGGAGCTGGGTGAGGCGGCGGTAGAGCCGCTCATCCAGGCCTTGGAGGACAGGGACCAGGAGATCAGGAGCAGGTCGGCCTGGGCGCTGGGCGTGCTGGGCAGCGTCAGGGCCATCGATGCGCTGGTCGGTAGCCTAGGCGACCCGGAGCGGGACGTGAGGGTCAATGCGGCGGGTGCCTTGAAAAAGATCGGCAGCCCCGCCGTTGATTCCCTCGTGGAGGCTTTGCAGTCCAGGGACCCGGAGCTGCGCCGGGAGACGGCGCGCGTGCTCGGGGAGATACGGGATATCCGCGCCATAGCCCCTCTCATCAGGGCCCTGCGGGACGAGGAGGAGAAGGTCAGGGGCAGGGCCGCCAATGCACTGGAAAAGATAGGCAAGCCCGCCGTAGAGGCCCTGCAGAACGCGCTGCATGACGAGGAAGCCGGGGTGCGCCAGCTCGCCATATCCATCCTCACCCGCCTGGGCTGGAAGCCCTCGGAGGAGCTGGCCGCAGCTGTCGAGGCTTCATATCCCGAGACGGTCGCGGGTGGCGTGGAGGCAGCGGGAGAAGAGGCGCCCCTGATCATGGATCTTCCTCCGGCGCTGGAAGTGCCGCTGGAAAGCATACCGGCGGAGGAAGTGCCCGCGGCCGAGGCCGTAGAAGAGGAGAAGGTCGCCGCCGAAGCTCCCGCGGTGGAGGAGGTGGCGGCCTCGGTGCTCAAGGCCATGGAGGAACTGGCACCCCAGGTCCCGGCGGAGGAAGTGCCCGCGGCCGAGGCCGTAGAAGAGGAGAAGGTCGCCGCCGAAGCTCCCGCGGTGGAGGAGGTGGCGGCCTCGGTGCTCAAGGCCATGGAGGAACTGGCACCCCAGGTCCCGGCGGAGGAAGCGTCCGCGGCCGAGGCCGTAGAAGAGGAGGAGGTCGCGCTGGCGGTGCCGGAGGAAGCCGCGGTGACCGTGGAGGAAGCCGGGTTCGACGAGGCGCAGAGGCTGGTGGCGCTGGGCGAATGGGAGAGGCTCGCGGCCATGGGACCGCAGGCGCTCGACCAACTGATAGCGGCCCTGGATGATGAGAGCCCGGATACCAGGCGCGGCGCCGCATGGGCGCTGGGGGTGATCAGAGACAGCCGCGCCTGCGGTGCGCTCATACCCCTGCTCGGGGATCCCGACAGCTCCGTTCGACGCGGCGCCGCATGGGCGTTGGGGGTGATCGGCGACCGGGAGGCCACCCTTCCGCTGACCGCGGCGCTCAAGGACGATGATGCCGAGATGAGGCGGAAGGCGGCCTGGGCACTGGGGGAGATCGGAGACGAGAGGGCCACAGGTGCGCTGGAAGAGGCGCTCAGGGATACCGACGAGGACGTGCGGAGAGTGGCTCTGCTGGTGCTGGAAAAACTTGGTTGGTCGCCTCCCGAGGAAGCGGAAGAGGTCCGCGATCTCTTAGCGGAGCGCCAATGGGACCGCCTGGCGGGACTGGGAGACATGGCGGTGGATACCCTCATCGACGCCCTGCTCACGGGGGACGGCGAGACCAGGCTGAAGGCCGCCTGGGGATTGGGTGAGATCGGGGACTCCAGGGGTCTGGATACCCTCATCCTGACCCTGGGGGATATCGAGGCGGCGGTGCGCGAAAAGGCCGCCTGGGCGCTCGGAAAGCTGGGAGACGAGGCCGCCGTCGACCCGCTGGTGAGAGCGCTGGAGGACGAGGACCAGAGGGTGCGCGATGCCGCGCGGGAAGCCCTGCGCGTGCTCGGATGGGAAGCCGCAGTGGGTGCCGAGGAGGCCGTTGCCGCCGCCCCGCAGGCGGCGGAGGAGATGGCCGCGGAGGAGATAGCGGCGGAGGCCGCGGAGGAGGCCGCGCCGGCGGTTGCGGAGGAAGTCGAGGAGGTGGTGGCCGCAGAGGCTGCCCCGGAGATGCCCGCCCCCGCGGAGGCCGTTCCCTCGCTCGAGGCCGGGGCCGCCCCCGCGCCCGTGCCCCCGCGGGAGGAGGCCGTTGCCGCCGCCCCGCAGGCGGCGGAGGAGATGGCCGCGGAGGAGATAGCGGCGGAGGCCGCGGAGGAGGCCGCGCCGGCGGTTGCGGAGGAAGTCGAGGAGGTGGTGGCCGCAGAGGCTGCCCCGGAGATGCCCGCCCCCGCGGAGGCCGTTCCCTCGCTCGAGGCCGGGGCCGCCCCCGCGCCCGTGCCCCCGCGGGAGGAGGCCGTTGCCGCCGCCCCGCAGGCGGCGGAGGTCGCCTCGGGCGTGGAGCGGTCCATCGCGGAACGCGACTGGGCCGCGGTGATGGAAGCGGGGGAAGAGGCGGTGGCACCGCTGGCAAAGGCGCTCGCCGACGAGGATGCGGGCGTGCGCAGGCAGGCCGCCACCCTGCTCGGGCTCATCGGCGACCGGCGCGGAGCCGAGGGACTGCTCGCAGCCCTGGGTGACCGCAGCACTGAGGTGCGCAAGAAAGCCGTCTGGGCGCTCGGAAAGATCGGCGATCCCACTAGCGCCGATGGCCTCGCGCGGGCGCTGCACGATGAGGAAGCGGAGGTGAGGGCCAGGGCGGCGGAGGTGCTTGCCAGGCTGGGCTGGAAGCCGGAGAGCGATAGCGAGAGAGCTGCTTACCTCATCGCCACGCGGCAGTGGGACAAGGTCCTGACCTGCGGGGACGCGGCGGTGCCTCTCCTGGAGGAAAGGGCGAGTGACGCGGATCCCGAGGTCAGGGAGGAGGCGCGGTGGCTGCTCGACGAGATGAGAAGTGCCAGGGAGCTGGAAGAACTCCTCCGTGGCTTGAAGGAGGAATGACCCCCCTTATCTCGGGAGCCGCCACGCCTATTCCTCGCCGCCGCACCGGGCCCCCGGGCTGTGGACTCCGTGCGAGGCTCCGGAGGTCGCCCGCCGCGGGAAGATGAGCGCGGAAAAGGTCGCGTGGGGAATGAGGGCGGTGGGGCGTCTGCACCGGAAAGCAGGCGCGAGGACCAACCCCGGATATCCGGCATGGCCGGCCGGCTGCCGGTCGCGGAAAGACGAGGTGGCGGGGAATGGAGGTGGAAAGGGCTATCCTTACCAGGCGCAGCGTGCGCAGGTTCAAAGAGGAACGCGTGGCGGACGAGGACGTCGCAGCGCTGCTCGAAGCCGGGCGTTGGGCGCCCTCAGGGCTGAACAACCAGCCCTGGCGCGTGGCGGTGGTGGAGGACCGCGGCAAGGCGGAGGAACTCGCCGGGTGTACGCGATACGCCTCCACGGTCAGGAGCGCGCCACTGCTGGTGGCGGTGTTCCTGGACCACGGCGCATCCTATGACCGTGACAAGGACCTCATGGCCGTCGGGGCCTTCATCCAGAACGTCCTCCTGGCGGCCCACGCCCGCGGACTGGGCGCGGTGTGGCTGGGGGAGATACTCAAGGAGAAGGAAAGGGTAAGGCAAATACTGGAGATGCCCGCGGATTGCGAGCTCATGGCGGTGTTGGCTGTGGGACATCCCTCGGAGGAACCGGGTACCGGAAGTCGCAAACCCCTGCCCGAACTGGTGCTCAGGCGCTTCTGACTGGACAGCCCGCGGGACGGAGCGCCGCCCCGTGCATGGATAGAAGGCCTTGCACCTCGGCGGTTTTCCCGCCGCGAATCCCGCCTGACCTCATGCTGATGCCGTCCCCGCCGTCCATGCCCCGCGTCCCCACCGAGGAAGATTCCTCCATGAACGGGAGCCCCGGCTCCTGAGGGGAGCGCGGGGTGGGTGGAGATGTCCTATCGCCAAGGCAGGCGTTTTCTGGGAAGGAAAACCGGGAGACCGGCCGGAGGACGAGAGCGGCGGCGATGTTACGAAATCGTAAAATAAATGACATCTTCGTCGGCTCCGTTATATAATACCTATACAACCAGGGTTTCTGAGTTGACATTCGACGGGGGTATTGCCGGTAAACGGCTTCCGACGGGTCGCTCATGGCACATCACAAAAGCGGGGGGATTCTATGAGGAGATGATGCCTTACGCATCACGGGGCCGGTCACGCCGCGTCCCGCGTACGGCCGGCGGTTCGGTGCAAACCTGCGTTTTTCTGGGGGGGGGGATAGCGATGAACAAGATGGCGCGCAACGCCATCCTCGCGGTCGTCCTGGCCGTGGTGGCATTCTTCTGGATCTGGCTTTTCGACTATTTGGGCGCCAAGGCCTACTGGGTGGCGCTGGTCTCCTTCGGGGTGTGCCTGGCCTACGGCCCCGCCCTGGCCCGCTCCCTGCCCTGGATGACCCTGGGCAGCGTGATCGGGGTGCT